>DASRLM010000001.1:0-2440 GCA_035648455.1 Puia sp.
ATCCGATGCTCAGGGCTATCAGATTTCTTTCGGACAGGAATGGAGAGTTTGCAACCAGGAAGACAAAGAAATTACCGAAGTACGCCTGACCGATAAATTAACCAGAAACAAAACGAACCCCAATCCAAAAATCCTTCTCAGTTCTTCAGGATTTGATCGTAGGTATATTTTTGAAAAGAAGTTCTGAAAGTCGTTCCAAAAAACTCCCTGACATAGCTAACCGGTGTAATGAAATTGTTCGTATTCCAAATCATATTGGCCGCTTCCATGTACATATCTCTTCCGGCGCCTGCCCTTGCCAGCGCCTTTCGCGAAACACTATAATCGTTCAGGCTAATGACATAGACGTAATCCGCATAAGAGGCCACACCTCCCTGCTCACAGCTCACCACGAATAAATTACCATCCTTAATATGAAAATTTACGTCGTATCCGGTTTCCACAAAGGTTTCCACATATTTCCCCAGGGCCAGTTCGTGCAATAATTTAAGGTCTTTGGAGTATATCTCTACGACCGCTCCTTCGTGGGTAAACCGGTCGGCCTGCTGGCGCTCCTGGGGATTAAACTTGGAATAGACATATTGAATTTCCTTAACCACCAGGATCTTATCCGGTGTTTCCAAAATCCCTACCGGCTTTAATTCATCAATGACTTTGAGGCTGGAAAAGGCGGAACCCGGATTCTGAGCCTGCTTATCCCGGATATACTCCTTGGTTAAAGGGACTTCAGGTGCTGTCAGGACTTTTTTCGCCGAAAAATCAAAACGATATAGCGCATTATTGAACCGTTTGCTGTTGTTCTCATAATACAAACTGAAATCAACGGCATTTGGGGCATTTCCATCGCAACGGATTACCGATTTATATTCATATTTTTCTTTCAAATCCAGCGGCGTTGCCAGACTCGAGACCAATTTTAATGACCTGTCAAAGTACTCCATCGTTAACTTTCCATCCACAAAACTGGTCAAATACAAATTCTTTCCGGCGTCCGTGCAACTGACGATATACTTCCCGTTTTGAGCCATTGTCGGAATATCTGTGGCGCTTGCATTTCCCGCATCGTCCAGGGTAATGATTGACACGAGATCGGTATTGGCCTCCTTATCAGGCCCGGCCGTTCCGACCTGCACCATACCACTGCCCTTATTGCCGGTGGTTCTGACCAGGAGGAAATTAAAATTTCCGTCCGGATCGTTCAGCACTTCCGGGACGACTGTATGATTGCCGGGGTTGGTGAATGCGATATTATCCGAGACCTGACTCCTTCGTTTTAAACTTACGGTAATGACATGGATTGTTTTCTTTCTGGAAAAATTATGCATCGTGATCATTTCCGTATAAAAAACGAACAGTTCGTCCTTCTGCCTGCCCATGCCGAGAATGTATCCGGGGACCGGCAGCTGCCATTTTACCCGTGCGTTGGCATCCACGACGGCTATTCCATAGTCTGTTCTGTTATAACGAACCGCGGCAAAGGAAATAGAATCGTTCCCCTGCAGCATGCGGACCACACGAAAATCCTGGCCAACTGCGGAGACGGAAAAAAGGATCAGTATAAAACAAAACGGAATGGTTGCGGCGCGTGTTCGCATCGTTTCAAAAGTTTAGGGTTAAAAAAGCGGGTAACCGTCCAAGGCGCTGAACAGCCTTCGACCAGGTTCAGGCAGCGGGATGATCAGGGGCCGAAAATAGATCCGGTGCCCCGGATCGAATGAACTCATTCGGTGAATGACAATAATTTACCGGCAAATTAATCTTCAGCAGCTGGGTTAAGATAAGGCAGGTCTGGTGAAGCTTGGAGGCGCATGAACGCCCCGGCTTCCTCCTCAAACCCGTCAGCGATTACCTGCGGTGAGGCCGTTACAGGGTTGCAGCGGAAAGCGCGGCGCAAAGCGGATGGAATAAACTTAAAGACGATTCAATATCATACAGTCAACAAAAAAGCTGGTAAAAAAAATGACCATTGGGTTTTCAGGGGTATCGGATTTGGACATTAAATACGCTCGTGGACGGATTAGTTTTAAAAGGTACAAGCTCCAATGGCCATTCGTTTTCATAGGTCCGGATTAGTCGCTTCGGATTAGTCAGACTGAAGATTTACCATATTATAGGCTATACGGATTGTTATTTGTCATGACACGCGGATGACTGGTTTTACGCGCCGGCTTGAGGCATTGATATATAATTCTATTTTGCTCCATCCGCAGGAGAAACATTCTGCAAAGTTCCCGATAGATGCTCCTCGCGACGGGCCTTGTGTCGGATTTGGATTTTGAGGGGAAGTTGTTCATAATATAAGGGGTTATGCGTTTGAATCATAAAGAAACAACAGACTCCCATGAAATAAAATAGAACATACTATCTATAAAACGTACAGCAATCGCCGACCTTGCTGTAGTATAAATTCGGCAGGATATAAGTGTTTACATGGAGGGTC
>DASRLM010000002.1:0-5108 GCA_035648455.1 Puia sp.
GTGTATGCTTTCGCCGGATAAAAAACAAGACCTGGGTAAGGGAAACCTGCCCATCGTTCAAACAACCAACAACAATAACGTGGTTTGTGTTTGGGAGCAGGATAAACAACTGCACGCCGCGGTGATGGACCTCTGAACCGGCGGAGCAAACAACTCTTCAATCCAATTTTATAAATTGATTATCAATAACTTATGTGATAATTGATGGATTTATTTTCAAATCCCATACAATAAAATATTCCTCTTTTCGTGTGCTTGCAACTGTAAAACCGGGCAGGTAGATTTGTGCCCAGTTAAATTATTCCACCCAGGGATTGAAGGTCAGCCAGGATGGTGAAACCGGAACCGTGAGCATGGATTATGTGAACATTCCGGTTTTGTTTAAATACAATAACCCCGGCGGGTTTTTTGCTGAAACAGGACCTCAGCTGGGATTTCTGATCAGTGCTAAAGCGAAATCCGGTAGTGTTAGTTTTGATGCAAAATCAAACTATAAGTCAACTGATTTTTCGTGGGCGATCGGTGCGGGATACTTAATCAGTTCGTTGAAGCGGGTATTGATGCCCGCTATAACCTGGGATTGTCAAACATCATAAAAGAAAGTGATATCGGAACAGCCAAAAACAGTGTTATACGGGTCGGTATTTTTTATCTCTTTGGTGAGAAAACCGGCGATAGATAAATTTTTACCCGGATTAAATATAACCTCAAGTTAAATCGCCTCATTTTTCCGAAGAACCCTCCTTAATCGGAGGGTTTTTCATTTGCAGCCATTAGATTTGCACAGTTTTCAAACCAAATGTGATTTTATGAGAAAGTTGTTCTTGTGGATACTGGCTGCATTTTCCCTGTCTGCTGCCCATGCACAGGTGCAACTGGGTGTTAAAGCGGGTATGAACATTTCTACTATCAATACCAATAATTATGGTAAGATCAGCATGAAAACCGGATTGATTGCCGGTGGTATAGTTTCGCTTCCTTTATTCAGCCATATCACTTTGCAGCCGGAGATCATGTATTCGGCCCAGGGCGCCAAATCCACTGAAAATAATGTAACATCCAATTTGAATATTGATTATGTCAATATACCCTTGCTGGTTAAATACAATCACCCTTCCGGCTTTTTTGTAGAATCGGGCCCTCAGCTGGGGCTGTTATTAAATGCCAAACTCCTGTTGCCCAATTATAATGAAGATATGAAACCCAACTACCGGTCCAGTGATTTTGCCTGGACATTTGGTTTGGGTTATCTCATCAAAGACGCGAATGTGGGTATTGATGCCCGTTACAATCTGGGCATTTCCAATTTTTTTAAGGATACCTATATTGGAGACGCACAGCATAATGTTATTCAGGTAAGCCTGTTTTTCCTTTTTGGCGTCAAGTCCACCAAAACGGATCAGGGCTTGTAAGGGGCGCTATCCTGACTATTTTTCAATGACCCTCATTTTGCTGAGGGTTATTCATTTGCGATCGTTCGTCTGTTTTCGGCCATGCTTTTACTGCGAAAAACTCATTCATAAAGGGCCTGCGTGCCGATTAGCGGAAACAGATTAATTTTGTTGCGGGGAGCCATTATCGGGCTTTGTTTCCGGTGCCGGCATTGGGAACAGGCATTCAACATTTTCAAAATTTTATGTTTATGATTTTACAAAAGGGCGAGCGGGCACCTGAATTTGAACTGAATGCGACCCCGGATCAGAAACTGAAATTATCAGATTTTAGAGGCCGGCGGGTGATCCTGGCTTTTTATCCGGCAGACTGGAGCCCGGTATGCAGCGATCAGATGGCCCTGTACAATGAAACGCTGAGACTCTTTCACAAGGCCAATGCCGTGATCATGGGCATTTCGGTCGACAGTAAATGGTGCCATATGGCATTTGCGCAGGACCGGAAGATACACTTTCCCTTGCTGGCGGATTTTGAACCCAAAGGAAAAGTGTCGAAAGCGTACGGGGCCTATAGTGAAGAAGAGGGGGAGAGTCACCGGGCATTGTTTGTTATAGATGAGCACGGTGTTATTCACTGGAGCTATCTTTCTCCTGATGGAATCAATCCGGGTGCAGACGGTATCCTGGATGCACTGGAAGAAATGAAATGACGGTTATTCCCCTGATAGAATATAATTAAATCATTCAGCATGTCAAAATTAAGGATCCCTGTAAATGAAAAGGATCACCGAGCTGGCAATACCGCGGCCAAAGTGATCCTGGTTGAATATGGAGATTATCAATGTCCGCATTGTGGCATTGCCCATCCGCTGCTCAAGCGGCTATTGAAAAATTTTGGCAAGGACATGCTTTTTGTTTTCCGGAACTTTCCCCTTCAGGAGGCACATCCCGCGGCTACAATTGCCGCTGCATCGGCAGAGGCCGCTGATCTTCAGGGTAAGTTCTGGGAAATGCATGATCTTATTTTTGAACATCAGGATGACCTGTACGAGTTGGATGAAACCGGCATGGCACCGTTTGCGGAAAAAATAAAGCTGGATATGAAAAAGTTCGCTAAAGACGTTGCGTCTGACGCGGTAATAGCCAGGGTGGAAAATGATTTCGAAGGCGGCGTTCGCAGCGGGGTAAATGGAACACCGGCTTTTTTCATCAATGGGAACCGGCTGAATAGTTACGATGCCACGTACGATTCATTGGCGGATGCTGTCGGCAGTCTGGTATAACAAACCGCAGGTGTAAATGATAAAGTGGTTAATAAAAAATGATTGAAATGGCTATCTCTAAAAGGCTATTGGGGAATTCAGGTATCGAAGTGGCGCCGCTCACATTGGGAGGAAATGTGTTTGGGTGGACGATTGATGAAAAAAAATCATTTGCGATCCTGGATGCATTCCACACCGCGGGATATGTCTTCATTGACACGGCGGATGTTTATTCGCGGTGGTTTCCCGGAAATAAAGGCGGTGAATCGGAAACCATTATCGGCCGCTGGATGAAAGTCCGCAAAAACCGGGATAAAATTATTATTGCCACTAAGGTTGGCGGCGATATGGGCCAGGGGAAGAAGGACCTTTCCGCCGCTTATATCCTGAAAGCCGTGGAAGATTCCCTGAGTCGTTTGCAAACGGACTATATTGATCTGTATCAGTCGCACTACGACGATCCCGCCACGCCCGTGGAAGAAACGCTGGAAGCTTATTCAAAACTGGTAAAGCAGGGAAAGGTGCGTGTAATCGGCGCATCGAACTTTACACCCGAACGGCTTCTGCAATCCCTGGAAGCCAGCAAGCAATCCGGCTATCCGGTTTATCAAACCCTTCAACCACTGTATAATTTATATGACCGGGAGGTTTTTGAAAGAGAACTGCAGCCCATTTGCATTGAACATGGCATTGGAGTGATCCCGTATTATTCCCTGGCCAGTGGTTTTCTCACCGGCAAATACCGTTCTGACAAAGATCTGGGAAAGAGTGCCCGAGGCGGCGGGAATAAAAAATACCTGAATGATCGTGGATTCCGGATATTGGATGCATTGGATGCCGTTGCTGCGCAGTTCAAGAGTACTCCGGCCAGTATTGCCATCGCCTGGCTGCAGACCAGGCCATCGGTTGTTGCCCCGATTGCCAGTGCCACCAGCGCGGATCAGCTGAATGCGTTGATCAGCGCGGCACAGTTAAGGCTGGATGCCAATTCCATTGGTCTTTTGAACAACGCCAGCGAATGGTAGATTTTCAGAAGGATCATTATTTAAAGAAGGGGCGACACCAGTCTCGCGGTTTTATCTATTAATTTTTTGTAGGTGGGCCGGCTTTCCCAGGCAACGAGATCAATCTTTTCGGCATCTTTCAGATCTTCAAAGAAAACGGCGCTGAGCTGTTGTGCGGTTTCTGTATCGTACACAATGGCATTCACTTCAAAATTCAATTCAAAACTCCGGAAATCCATATTGGCGGTGCCCACAATGGCGATCTTCCCGTCCGCTACGAGTGTTTTGGCATGTAGAAATCCTTTTTTATACAGGTAAATTTCAACCCCTTTCTCCAGCAGATATTTATAATAGGACCGTGCTGCGGCATTCACCAGCAGGGAATCTGATTTATCCGGTACCAGCAGCTTAACGGAAATTCCGCTCAGGGAGGCAATGACCAGGGCCTCAATGAGCCCTTCTCCCGGAATAAAATAGGGTGTTGAAATAAGGATTTGGCGGGTTGCCAGGTTTATGGCCTTCAGAATGGAATATAAAATGGAAGGAGATTCGGAATCAGGTCCGCTGGCCGCAATCTGAACAACCTTATCATCATTTGAATTAAAACCATCCCGGGGAGGAAATAAATTTTTGTCGGGCTGCAGTTTTACATCAGCGCAAAAATTCCAGTCACATAAAAAAAGGTATTGCAGATATTGCACTCCGGGCCCGTCAATACGGAGATGAGTATCCCGCCAGAAAAGCCGCTTTATCTTATGGGCCGACAGATTGATGTATCTGTCGCTGATGTTGATGCCGCCGATAAAAGCAGTTTGGCCATCAATCACGATTATTTTGCGGTGATTACGGTAGTTGAGACGGTTTGCAAATGGGATGAAATATATTTTATAGAACGGGAATGCATTTACTCCGTTGTTTTTCATTTGGGGCACCAGTCGCTTCCGGATGGACCGGCTGCCGAAATCATCGTAAATAAAGCGGACCTCCACACCTTCCTTGGCTTTTTGTATGAGCACCTGTTCAATTTCCTTTCCGATCTCATCATCCTCATAAATGTAATATTCCATGTGGATATGATGTTTGGCCGACTTCAGCGCATGAAGCACTTCCGGGAATTTATTTTCTCCGTTGAACAGGAGTTTCACTGCATTGTGGGAAGTGAGCGGACTCATCGTGTCTTTCAGCAGCATGAAAGCCAGTTCCTTATTGCTTTGCACACTGGCATCACTTTCATTGAAAGTCTGTTTGGAATATTTATAGATGTCTGCTTTTATTTTCTCCGCCAGATCTTCGTTATCCGTTAGTTTTTTACTGTAGATTTTCCTTTTCCGGTGGTTGATGCCGAATACGAAATAAAAGATCATTCCGAGGAACGGAACAAAAGTGGCGAACAAAAGATAGGAGAGGGTCTTGTTGATGGTATGCGTGTCGTAAATAATACGCAGGCAAAC
>DASRLM010000003.1:0-5377 GCA_035648455.1 Puia sp.
GCTATAACAGCAGGCCAGTTATAGTGGATCACCACTTCTATATCCGGGTGGATGCTTTGTCTGACGGGGCAGGTATTTCCGGCCCTTTCCAGGATCAGTTTTTGTTTTTCCGTTATCTGTAAGGTATCGGGAAAATGAAAACTGAGGTTGATCCCACTGATGCGCCGCGGATCGGATTTCATCAGTTTCTGAACCTCAATGCGGGTGTCTTTCAGGTCCGTCTGCATGTCGCGGGCCTTAATGCCCATAATGGTAAGCATACAACTGCCCAGCGCGGTGGCTACCAGGTCGCTTGGAGAAAATCTTTCGGCTTTGCCCTGGTTATCCAGCGGCGCATCGGTTTCTATTTGGGTGCCGGAAGAAAGGTGCCGGGCAACCGTTCTGAGTTCTCCCTCGTAAATAACAGTAGAGGTCATGTATTTTTCCATAAATTTACAGCAGTAATCTTAATCATGGCGTTAAAAAAGTTGTTGTTTCTGGTTTGCTTTTCTACGGCCACCTTTACGCTCCTTGCCCAGCAATCGCCCTCACCCAACTACAATTCATCCCGCAATGCGGCCAAAAAGGACCGGATCAACCGGATGATGAAGATGGAAGAAGAAGGCGATCTCGTTTTTGACCACCACAGTGTGTTCGGATTACGGATTGCCACGGACGGATATGGTATTTTTTATGAAAGAGGAAAGTTTAAATCGGTCCGTAAAACCCGGCTTCTCCAGTTTGAATTAAATGAAAAAAAGGATCCCAAGGATCATAAAGTAGCCGTTGGCGGGTTCAACGGGTATACCCTGAACTCCATTGCCATAGGAAGGCTCAATAATTTTTACCAGTTCAAGGCGGCAATAGGTGAACAATACCTGATTGGCGGAAAAGGAAATAAAAATGGTGTCGCTATTACGGCCCTGTACACCGGGGGCGTCTCCGTCGGCATATTGAAACCTTATCTGCTGCATGTTTACAAGTCCCAGAACAACAACGACCTGTCCACCAGCTCCTATCCCGAAGTGCTGGACAGCGGATACCTGGTGAATGATGCCCTGGGTTTCGGGTCGGGATGGGATAAACTCAGCATTAAACCCGGACTGAATGCAAAAACCGCCATCCGGTTTGATTACGGCAGATTCAATCAGAACGTTACCGCCATTGAAGTGGGCGTTACTGCGGAATATTATTTCAGCAAGATTCCCCTGGATTATCTGGTCACCCAGAAACAGCTGTTTTTCAATGCATACATAAGCATTATGTTTGGGAAGAGAAAGTGACTATTTTTGCACTTTCCTTACGACTATGCAAGAACTTCCTGTACTTACTCCTGTCAGTCCATCAGAGACCGCTATTAAAAAGCCCGCCTGGCTGCGTGTTAAGTTACCCATAGGAGAAACTTTTAAACAGGTCCGCAATCTGGTGGACCAGCATAAACTGCATACCATCTGTGAAAGCGGCAACTGCCCGAATATGGGTGAATGCTGGGGTGCCGGCACAGCTACTTTCATGATTCTTGGAAATATCTGTACCCGGAGCTGTGGTTTCTGTGCCGTCGCAACAGGGAAACCGCTGGCTGTGGACTGGGATGAACCGCAGCGTGTTGCAGAAGCCATCCACCTGATGAAAGTAAAACACGCGGTGATCACTTCAGTGGACCGTGATGAAATCAAAGACGGCGGAAGCATCATCTGGCAGAATACCATCCGGACGGTGAAATCATTGAATCCGGATACCACGCTGGAAACCCTGATCCCGGATTTCAAGGCTGAAGAGGAAAATATTCAGCGCATCATAGACGTAGCGCCGGACGTGGTTTCCCATAACATCGAAACTGTAGAAAGACTAACCAAACAAGTGCGGATCCAGGCAAAATACTGGAGAAGTATGCAAACTCTCAGCTTTCTGAAAAAGGGCGGCATGCGCACCAAGAGCGGCATTATGCTGGGCCTGGGTGAAACCAAAGCAGAAGTGATCCAGACCATGAAGGACCTGGCAGACCAGGGCGTAGACGTGATCACCATCGGCCAATACCTGCAACCCACAAAAAAACATTTGTCCGTTCAGCGTTTCGTTCATCCCGACGAATTCGCGGAACTCCGGGACATAGGTTATGAGCTGGGTCTGGACTACGTAGAAAGCGGTCCCCTCGTCCGTTCTTCCTATCACAGTGAAAAGCACGTTATTGCAGGGTTTGGAAGAAAGCAATGGTTTGCGGAAAAGGGATGACGGTTAAAAGCTAAGCCATATCCCAAACCAATGCGCTGGCACCCAGAATGGCCGCGTCCGATTCGCGGAGATGACTGACCAGGATCTTTACCCGGTTCTGGAATACCTGGATCAGGTTGGATTCCATGTGTTCCCTGGTGGGTTTGAGGATAAAATCGCCGGATTTGGTGAGCCCGCCAAATAAAATAATGGCCTCCGGACTGGAGAACATCACAAAATTGGCCAGGGCCATGCCGAGGATCTTCCCGGTATATTCAAAGATTTCGCGCGCAATGATATCCCCCTGCACAGCGGCATCATACACTTTTTTGGAATCGATGTCCCTGGCAGCTATTTGCCGAAGCAGACTTTCCCTATCGGTTTTTGCCAGCATTTCCCTGGCCGTGAGGGTAACACCGGTGGCGGATGCATAACTTTCGAGGGATCCGTATTTGCCGGTTCCTTCGTGATATCGCCCGTCGGGAATGATGATGGTATGCCCGAGCTCACCGGCAAAACCATCATGACCCAGCACCAGATGGCCATTTGCCACAATACCACTGCCTACACCCGTGCCCAGGGTAATCATAATAAAATCCTTCATGCCCTTAGCGGCACCGTACATCATCTCCCCAATGGCTGCTGCATTAGCATCGTTGGTGAGAATGCTCGGTAATTGAAACTTATCCTGAATGAGCTGCGCAAGCGGAATGATGCCTTTCCAGGGAAGATTTGGCGCATATTCAACCGTCCCGGTATAATAATTTCCGTTGGGTGCACCAACGCCAATACCCCGGATCCGACCGGGGCCGCCTACATTCTGGATAAGCGTAGAAAGACTTTCATGGAGTTCGTCCATGAAGGTATCGACCTGCTTGTGCTTTTTGGTGGAAATATCACCGGTGAACAAAACATTGCCCACGCGATCCACAATGCCAAATTTGGTTCCGGTACCGCCGATATCTATTCCGATCGCCAGGGCTTCCAGGGAAGCCGGCGAAGAAGTTGCTTTTGCCATGCGCTGATTTTAAAAAATTTTCGCTTCGGAACCCCCTGTTAATGTCCCCCGGCGCTTTGCAATTCATCATAGTCTATGCCCTGAGCCTTCAATACGGCTTTCACCTTTATGGCATAGAATACCAGATAGGCAAAACAGGCCACGCCCACCAGGTAGGACCATTGAATACCCAAATACTGATTGCCGGCCAGCCAGCCCTGGAGCAAACTGATGATGCCACCGCCAAAGATCATCATGATGAGGAAACTGGCGCCTTCATTGGTATGTTTTCCCAATCCGGCAATGGCCAGCGTAAAGATACAGGGCCAGAGGCTGGAGCAGAACAGACCTACGCTGATAAATGCAAAAACGCTGGTCATTCCATGGGACAGCATGCCGATGAACAAGGCGACAATGGCCATGCCTGAAAAGATCAGGAGTTGTCGCGCTGGATTCCCCCTGCTCAGCAAAGTGCCGGCGATCATGGCGATGATCACAAAAACATAAATGTAAAAAGGGGTGATATCGTGCCGCGCAATTTTAGTGACCAGCAGAAAAACACCGAATGCGAGATAAGGCATAACAAAATTCAATATTTTTCGCAGGCTTGCGCTTACTCCGAAGGCACCTACAGAAGAGGTCCATCGGCCAATCATCAGGCTCGCCCAGTAAAGGGAAACATAGGGAGCGATGTTTTCTGTGGGAAAGGGTAAACCGTCGCCCGTGGAAACGTGTTCCTTCATAAATTCAGGCAGGTTGCTGGCCGTACTCACTTCCACACCCACATAAACAAATATGCCGAGCATGCCCAGGGCCAGCTGCTGATATTTTAGGGGGCTCCCGCGGTCGATTACTTTTCCTCCCCCCGCAGCCGCTTCATCCGAAGCCACCGCATCCAGGTCTATCTTATTGGGTAAGGAAGAAAATTTAAAAATGACCGCCACCACTAAAAAAGCAAGTCCCAGTATAAGGTAAGGCGTTTTGATGCTTTGAATACTGGCAACACCTTTACTGCCCACGGCCACCGTTCCGAAAATGGCAAAACTAACCAGCAGAGGACCGATGGTGGTGCCGAAATTATTCACTCCGCCCGCCATGTTCAATCGTTGTGATCCCGATTTCGGATCGCCCATAATGATGGCCAGCGGATTGGCAGCAGTTTGCTGAAGCGAAAATCCCAGCCCCACGATAAACAAGCCGGTGATCATCAGTGCAAAGGATGCCGTTTGGGCAGCAGGATAAAACAACAACGTGCCAATAGCCGAAATAATCAGCCCCAGGGAAATGCCATTCTTGTATCCGAGACGGTTGAGAATGTCCCCGCCGCTCGCTTTGGAAATAAAAAAATAGATGATGGAACCAACCGTATACGCAACATAAAAAGCAAAGGATATCATCTGTGATTGCCATTGTTCCAGATGCAGCTTCTCTTTAAAGACCGGAATCAGAATATCATTACTGGCCGCAACAAATCCCCAAAAAAAGAAAACGCTGATCAGAACGCTGAATTGGGACCATTTGGTAGGTTGGCTCATGAGCAGGCAGAAATTTAAATGAGTGCTGAAAGTAGTCAAGTTTTTGCTTGATGAAAAATTTTTTCATATCACGTGATAATCAGACAAATCCTTCCTAAATTGAATACCAATTCGGTTTGCTCCTCTAATCAGTCATGCCATCCCAATGGAAGTATTACATGTTTCAGCAGAATGTTATCCGGTGGCAAAAGCGGGGGGGCTTGGCGATGTGGTGGGAGCTCTGCCCAAATACCAACATCAGGCGGGGCATATTGCCAAAGTGGTAATGCCCATGTACCAGACAAAATTTCTTAACACCCATGAATGGGACGTGGTACATAAGGGGTATACGAATCTGGGAAACTGGTGGTTTATCTACACCATCATTAAAGAAAAACACAACACACTCGGATTTGATTTGTATCAGGTGGACATAAACGGTCTGCTGGACAGGGAAAGGATTTATGGATATGACGATGACCCCGCACGTTTTATTTCTTTCCAGATTGCGGTGGTTGACTGGCTCGCGGCCTGGAAACACAAGCCGGATGTGATCCATGTGCACGATCATCAGGCAGCCCTGATCCCGTTCATGATCAAACATACGTACCGTTATCAGCAGCTCCGGGACATACCCACCGTGCTCACCATCCACAATGCAGAATACCAGGGATGG
>DASRLM010000004.1:0-2216 GCA_035648455.1 Puia sp.
TAAAACAATTCCGCCCAATTGCATGGAATGCCATGCCAGCTTTGCCAAAACCACACCGGAACCAAATGGCGCTGTGTCATTCGACAGCAGCAGCCTGATCTACGGAATAGACTGCGAACGTTGCCATGGCCCGTCAGCGGCGCACGTTGCCTTTCACCTGAAAAACCCGGATCAAAAAATTGCGCGGTTCGTCATCAATCCGAAATTGCTGGGCCGCCAGCAAAGGCTCGATGCCTGCGCCCTTTGTCATTCCGGCTTCCGAAAAGAAAAACTCCCGGCCTTCTCTTTTCAGGAAGGAGATAAACTGGATGATTTTTCAACAGCCGCTTTTAACGACAAAACCAACTCCTCCCTGGATGTTCACGGTAATCAATACGGACTCCTCACCGCGAGCAAATGCTTTAAATCTTCCCGGATGGATTGTTCTTCCTGTCACAACGTGCACCGGACCGAACTGAATGATCCGGTTCTGTTTTCCAGCCGTTGCATCACCTGTCACCAGGAACACGGACCCGATACCTGCACTTTTATTCCTCCGAAAGGATTGGTGCTGCGTGATGATTGTGTTGACTGCCACATGCCCCTGCTGCCCTCTAAAAAAATATTCCTGCAAATGGATGATCCCAGCAAATCAACGCCGGATCTGGTGAGAACACACCGGATCGCCATCTATCCGGACATCACCAAAAAATTCCTGGCCGCCCGTTCCCTGAAAGCCAACTGAAGGGAATGGTCCACCGGAAAATCAATCCTTATATTTTCCGCTCCAGGGCGAGGGTGAAGTATTTATTGGTAAACCCGTTTTTCACCAGAGAGACAAGGCGCATGAAAAACAGACGCGGATGGATCAGGTAAAATTTTAATAAATGATTCCTGATCCCGGATATTCTTTTATTTTTTTTGGAACCCATAACACCGGACAATGCATAAGGCTGAACCTGCAACAGTTTTTCCGTTTCTGTAAATAATTGTAGCGGAAACAGCTTACGGAAACTTTGTTCGGAAAAATCGGACAAATGAAAGGGATTTCCCGTAAAAAGGCTTTGCCGAAACTTTTCCAGGCTGGCCAGCCCGTATGTGCCATATCCGGCACCACAGGCCATATCCAGTATCCTTCCGGCAGGCAGCAACCGGGAAGCAAAACGGTATCGTTCGAGGTGCAGTTCATAGGAAAGTTTATCAAAAGAATCGTCAAGATCCAGTTGATCCGGCACAATTCTTTCCATCGAAGGATCCAACACGCCTTTTCTTTATGGTTATTCAAATTAGCCAGGGATTGGTTCCTGACCAGTGTGGTGAGCAGGTCTTCCAGTTTTTTAATTTTTGCACACAGGATCACCACAATATAACCAAAGCCCATGATGGCGAGGTAAAAAATCAGATCGGCGCCGCGGCCAATTCCCAGTAAACGCGCCAGTTTATTGGTCATGTCCGGAAAAAGAATAAACACGATGCCCAGCAGAAACAGTCCGGATACAAAAATCTTATCGATGGCGGCGCTGCGGAAACGGCGCAAATAACTGATCAACCAACAGGCTGCCAAGCAACACCAGCACCATCAGAAAACCTGCAATGGCCGTTTGCCGGAATTCCTTTATGCCCAGTTTATAACCATACGAGAAAAGGCTTAAAAAAGGAACGGCGGCGATGGCCAGGTAAAGGTATTTCAGATAGGCGCAAAAGGAAAAGCAAAGAGCGGCCAGCAATACGATCCCTGCCGGACGGGATGCCGATTTAACGTAGTCCAGAAGCAGACTGAATCCGGACAGGTAGAACAGAACGCCCATCATATCAGCAAATTCAAAAAGGAAATCATGCAGGATGAATCCAAAGTACAAAACCGAAACAGAAATGACCCAGGCCGGAAAATCCAGCTGATAAAGCAGTTTCCGGAATACCAGCACCAGGGCTGTAAGGGCAAAGGCATTCAGGAGATAGGCGGTATGCATCCAGTCAGTTCCCGAAAGCCGGTGCGTAATCATCAGCAGCCAGGAATATCCCGGCGGCCATTGATTCAAAAAGACATAAGATGAGGCGGAGAGATCCTGCAGGGAAACCATTTTGATGCTGTAGCCATGGCCCCCGGAGAGATTATTTGCGGCGGCCATGATAAAATTAAAAAGCGGCCCCGCAATGCCTTTAGAGGGTGAAGGATCTGCACGGATCACAATATCTTCGCTGCCGGTAGGCTAAAAAGCATTCACCATGAATAATCC
>DASRLM010000005.1:0-5292 GCA_035648455.1 Puia sp.
GAACATCCAGGGCATATCGGTCCTGACATTGCCCTCACTGTCCGTCCTCAGCCTGCAAACGGCGGAGGCCGGTCTGCTGAAGAAGAAACTGTGGAGCTGTCTCCAAAAAATGTTCGGTTTATGAAACTGATTTTCGCAACACATAATCCGCATAAGGTAAAAGAGATCCAGGCCGCCATCGGGAAACAGCTGAAGATCATTTCCCTCGCGGATGCCGGCATTACCCGGGAAATACCGGAGCCGCACGAAACGCTCCGGGAGAATGCCCTGGAAAAATCCCGCACCATTTATCTGCTGACCACCGGAAAAGATTGTTTCAGCGAGGATACGGGTCTGGAAGTGGATGCGCTTCAGGGTGAACCGGGCGTGCGCAGCGCCCGATATGCCGGCGAGCCCGTTTCCTTTACCAGAAACATCGATAAGCTCCTGGCCAGCCTGGGCAATTCTACCCACCGGCATGCCCGTTTCCGTACGGTGATCTCTTTAATTCTGAATGATAAAGAATATTTTTTTGAGGGAGTCTGTGAGGGGCATATTCTTACTGAAAGAAAGGGCAGCGGTGGTTTTGGCTACGATCCCGTTTTTATGCCGGCCGGCGCCAAAAAAAGTTTTGCTGAAATGACTGCCGGAGAAAAAAATGTTTTCAGCCACCGGAAAAAAGCGGCAGACAAGATGATCCTTTTTTTAAAGCAGGAAACCTCCAAAGCGTGAATGATGTCCAGAATCAAGATTGAAGTGCCGGATTTATTTTCTTTCAGTACCTGTGTTCCGGTGCGGATAACAGACCTGAATTATGGCGCACATGTGGGCAATGACAGCATACTTTCCTTTATCCATGAGGCCCGCGTACGATTTCTGCAATCCCTGGGATATTCGGAACTGAACCTTGCCGGCGTCGGGCTCATCATGAGCGATGTGTCCATAGAATTCAAAAAGGAAATTCACTACGGGGACGAAGTGACCATTTCCGTTGCCGCAAGGGATTTCAGCCGCGTAGGATTCGACCTGGTTTATAAACTGGAGAAAAATCCGGGACCCGCATGCAGCCTGCTGGCCCTGGCCAAAACAGGTATGGTGTGTTATGATTATTCATTGAAAAAGGTATCGAACCTGCCGGACGAAGCAAGGCGTTTACTTGCGCCCTGATCACGGGTTCCATATCTCCCAACTAGCTTCCGCCTGAATCCTCAGCATATCTGCACCATTCTTTACACGCGCTCCCTGCAATTTCCCCTTCTGCAGAAACAGGGTCAGGGGCGGATTGTAAATCAGGTCGAACAGATAATGCTGTGGCGTCAGAAACGAATAAGGTATAGGCGGGCAGGCGTTTATTTCCGGATACATGCCCAGGGGCGTACAATTGATGATCAGCGTATGATCGCGGATTATTTTTTCATCCAGATCTGTATATAGAAGATGATCCGGCAAACCAGTGGATCGTCTGGAGACGAATAAAAACCCGATGCCCAATTTATTCAACACGTAGGCAGCCGCTGTCGAGGACCCGCCTGTTCCCAATATCAGCGCCTTTCGGTGCTGCGGCAGCCATTTTTCCATCAGTGACTTTTCAAATCCGGTAACATCGGTATTGTATCCGTGCAGTTGACTGTTTTGAATATGGATGCAATTGCAGGCGCCGGTCTGATGCACCACGGGATCCACAGTATGGAGAAAAGGAATAACGGCTCTTTTATACGGTATGGTCACATTCAGCCCTGCCAGTTCGGGGTCGTTTAAGACTTCCGCCAGTAACTCTATTCCGGGAATTTCAAAATTGGAATAACTGCAGCCGGTGATGGACTCCTGCAGAAACTTGCTCTGAAAATAATTTCTGGAAAAGGAGTGGCCCAGCGGAAATCCGATCAGGCCATATTTTTTCACTGCGGTATCTTTTTATCCAGAAAGAGATCAAACGTATCTCCCCTCAATCCGAGACGCATGGCTTCCAGGGCCAGCATTTCCTGCGGAGAAATGTTGCCCAGGTTTACATTAGCGCCCACCAGTTGAATGAAGTATAACTGCTGTGATTTCAATGGGGCTTCCCACAAAATTTTTTCAGAAGGGATCTGGGTAAGAATTTCCTGAACCAGGCCTTCCCGAACTTCACCCGTTCCCCGGTAAATGCCGATGTTCCCCGATTCGCGGGCTTCGGCAATCACGTAACTGGCGCCGGCGTTCAACTCGGCCCGCATCTGCTCAATCCATTTGTATGGCGGTATAACGTGTTCCGCATCCTTGCTGCCGACTTCACTCAGCACGGTTCCGTATTTTGTCAGTTTTTCAATCAGCCTGCATTTTTCCTTGTGCTCAATATTTACGGAACCGTCACTCACCTCCATGTAAGCGACCCCGTAATAGGCACACATCTGAATATAATCTTCCAGCTGATCCCGGATGAGGAAAGCTTCAAATAAAGTTCCGCCAAAATAAATGGGAATATTAAACGATTTGAAAACTTCCAGCTTCTTTTCCAGATCAGGTGTTACATAAGATGTGCCGAATCCAAGTTTGACCACATCAACATGGGGATGCGCAATACTCAGAAAATTCCTGGTTTCCTCCGTGCTTAATCCCTTGTCCATTACCATGGTGAGGCCCACACTACGTGGCTTCTGGGCTCTTTCCGGCAGCTGACTGAGTGTAAACTTCATCGACAATAAATTTCTGATTAAAAGAATTCCTGAGGCACAAAAGTAAGCAACCTTTATCTTTTCCGGTACCGGGCAATCACATCAATGATGGATGGCGACTGCAATAAAGAAGGATTCAGTGCAATCATTTTTTTCAACAATTTGGGAGATTTAGACAGGGCCTTGTCCAGATGAATCAACCCTTCCTTGGATTTTCCCATGGCAAAATATACGGCGCTCATATAAAAAGTGAGCAGAGGTTTGTTGCCCGTGATCCGCATGGCCTGCTGCACCTGTTCCAGTGCCTGCGTATACATGCCGGCCAGATAAAGGCAACGGACCAGGGCCTCCCATCCGGAAATGTTTTTCTGCCTTAACCGGACCACGGTGCCGAACGACTGGATCGCTTCTTTGTATTCACCCATCTGAATCCTGCATTCACCGAGGGCCAGATGATATTCGGGATGTTTTGACTGAAGGCGTATGGCGGTATCGAGTTGTTTGACTGCATGGGACCACTGCGCCTCATTCAGATAGGTGCAGGCAATTTTGTAGATCAGCTTACTGTCGCCCTGGGTGAGATGCGAAGCTTTTCTGTAATAGAAACGGGCCTGGGCAAAATTGCGCTGTTTATCATAACAGTGGCCGATGGCCTCAAAGATGACATCCTCCGGTTTTGACAGTTCCAGCACCCGTTCGAGACATTCTATGGCCTCCCGGTATTTCCTCAGCCGGATAAAGGCGTCTCCCATGTTGCGGTAGGCATAGTCAAATTTCTCATCAATGGCCACGGCATATTTGTAAGCGTCCACCGCTTTTTCAAATAGCTTCAGCCCCTGATAAGCGGCAGCCAGGTTGAACCAGGCCAGTTCCGAATACGGATTTTCCTCAATGATGTGCTGGTGCAGCCGGATACTTTCTTCATTACGGCCGGTGAAATCCGTCCAGAAACAAATTTTATAAAGCGCTTCTTCATTTTGATAATCCTGTTCGAGGATCCAGCGGAGACAGTCAAAAATTTTATCGAACTCTTCATAATCGTCATATACATCCGCCAGCTCAAATAACAATTCAATCCGTTCCTGTCCTTCAAAAAGCCCCAAAGCCTCCTGAAGCAGCACAACCGCTTTTTCCTGCTGGTCGAGGGCCAGGTAGGCATCGGTTTTTAAAATATACAGATTGATGTCGTTTGCATCCAGCAGGGACGCCCTTTCCAAAACGACCAGTGCATCATAATATTTACGGGTGGCGATCAGCAGGTCGGCTTTCCGGATCAGGAGAACGGAGGAATAAGGATATTGCTCCATACCCGTTTCTACGGCCTCCAGGGCCTGGGTGAACTCCTCCTTTCCATCGTAATGATCTATGATTTTTTCAAAACATTCCTCATCCAGAAAACTGTGTTTCCGGCCACTTTTGAGGGCATTATACTGCTTCAGTAATTCTTTAATTTCTTCCTGCTCGGGGTGGTATGGATTTTCTTTCATTTAAGGAGGTTATACTAAATTAGGGGATAATCCCTTAATCACAAATTAATTGTGGAAGGCAACTGCTTGAACGCCCGGGCCGTATAGAAGTAAAGTTGAGATGATTTCCTCAGAAAATATCGGTGAATGTGTTAAAAATGCGGTGAAATAAGTGATGGATGGTTAAAAAAAACAAAAAATTTAGTATTATCTTTGCTCATCATGTCATCTGCCTACAAACATCCCATAGTACTTACAATCCGCCTCAGCGTGGTGAGTATACTGCTTTTGGCGGTGACCGTACTTGCTTTTGCAAGCAAAGGCGGCGGCGATAAAAAGAAACACAGGGAATTTGACGACAAATTCACACCGATCAATGCGGCTTCTTCATTCACTTTGAAGAAAACACCTGTTTACAGCGGAACGCTGATGACATTTCAAACAAAATCCGACAACCGCATTTCCCTGAATGCCATGATTACCTATCAAAGGGGTAACACCACGTTTATTCTTCCTTATCAGTATAAGGTCAATATTGGTCCCGTTAACAACAGCGGTAAAACAAATCTTCAATTCCTGGGCGTAAGAATCCAGATACCTAAATAATGGAGATTCCCTTCTTTAATTAATCAGTCTTAAGTTTCCTGCTTTCCTCATAGGTCATTTCGCGGTAACCGCTGGTGGGAATATCGAATTTGGATGCCGGTACCGGGTTCAGGTTGATCGAGGCCAGAATATATTTTATGCGCAGGTTGCCCTTACTGATTTCATATTCCAGCGGCAACCCGTCCAGGTTCTTAAAAAGCGGATCATAGGCCTTATTCTCAGGAATCACTTCGGTGGTATAGAAAACCGTAATATCGAATCCATCAGCGCTGGAAGAATTGGCCTTATTACAGGAATACCCCGCAATCATCTTGGTTTCGGAAGCTTTTTTAAAATTGATACCATTGAATTTTTTGTTCTTTTGATCCCAGTTATCCCCGTTCATGCGGATCAGTAGCTTCTGGCCGTTTACTTCCTTCAGGATCACACCCAACCTGGTTTTCGAATCATAAATGGTTGTGGACGAAAACAGATCACTGGTCACCTCTGCCCGGCTCAGATTGCCCTTGATATAAAACGTGGCCCGGGCAATGATTTGTTTGCCCACATCGGGATTGGTAGTGACCGCATAATTATACACCAGGGTTAGT
>DASRLM010000006.1:0-4632 GCA_035648455.1 Puia sp.
GATCAATTTTTACGACCGATGCATGAGCATGTTTTACAATGTTATTCAATTGTTCCTGCACAATCCTGAAAACATCCTGATTGAATTTCGCATTCATCCGGAGATGAATTTCAGGGTCCATCGCACAGTTTATTTTTATAGGATAGACTTCCGTCAAATCCTGCGTCATCTTATGGATGGCATCACACAGCCCAATATTTTTAACGGCATTGTTAATTAATTTCTTGGCTAATTTCCTGATCTCCTCGATGGCAGAAAGTGTATATTCTGAAGAACGGTTTAGGTTTGATTCCCTGTTTGCCTCGATTCTTCTTCCTATATCCAGGTATATCCTGGAAGCCGCGAGCAACTGATTGACATTGTCGTGCAATTCCTTACCCAGATCCGAACGTTCAACTTCTTTCGCTTCCGAAACCGCGTCCTCTATTTGAATTTCCTTTAACCTGGTTTCCGCCTTCCATTCTTTTTTAAAAAGCCGCTGCTGAATCCGGGAAGAAGATTGCGACTGTTCCTTAGCGGTTATTTCTTTATCCAGCTTGTGTTCCAGCACATCCAGCCGCGTAAGTGTGGCGTCTGAGCGCGACAAGGCGGTTACGATTTCGTCAGCCGCTTTTTTTTCTTTTTTGAGGTCAATTTGTTTTTGCCTGAGGATGCCTTCGCGTCGGTCCACCAAAGTGGTAATGGCCTTTTCAATATGATTATCACCTGTAAATATCACGGATGTAATTTGACAGGGAAACGTCTTCCCGTTTTTTTTAACAGCGATAAGGTTTCCGGTGGCATGGCCGGCTATTTCCCTTTGTTTTCTCATTTGAGCAAACCCCCTGTCTTCCTTGTTAAAAATATCTTTGAGATTTTTAGTCAGTAATATTTTTTTGGAGTATCCCAGTAATTTTTCCGAAGCCCGGTTGACGGCAATGATTTTTCCGCCTTGAACTACAGATATGATATTAGCCATTAAGGAATTGTCAAATGCCTTTTGATGCAGATGGCTGGGTTCCGGCTTCTGCTTTTTAGCGGTTTGCGATGGTTTTTTGATCATAAAAAAAACAGCCCGGAGAATTTGTAAGATAATCCGTTTAATCCGCAATCCATTAAACCTGTGAATCTTGCAAGCTTTTAAATATTTGTGTAACCATCACTTTTGGAAACACGTATTGAGTATGTATGCAGCTGGCCAAACAATTGCAACAGACCATGAAATATGAGCTGGGCATTAATAGCAGGTGGAAGTAAAGGCATTGGATACGCAGTTTCCGAAGCCCTGGGCAGGAGGGGATACGATATTCTGCTGGTTGCCCGCGACGGGCAGGCACTGGCTGCTGCGAAAAGTAAACTGGAAAGTCATATGCCTGTCAGGGTGGAAACCTTTGCGGCGGACCTGTCCCTGCCTGCTTCGGCCGGGGATATTGCTAACTGGTGCCGCGATAATGCCTTTGATCTGAATATCCTTTGCCATGTTGCAGGCATGGGCGGGGCAAAGGATTATCTCCGGTTGCCGGTGTCTGAACTAAACCGCATGGTCAGCGTAAATTTTGTTTCCCCCATGAGCCTTACATTGTCCATGCTTCCCATGCTACAAAAAAATGCCCCTTCTTTTATATTGAATACGGCGAGCCTGGCAGGGTTTGCACCCTTCCCTTTTAAAAACGTCTATTCGGCCACCAAATCCGCGGTGCTTTTTTTTAGTTATTCCCTTCGGAACCAGCTTAGAGAAAAAAATATTTCGGTCAGTTGTCTTTGTCCTGGACCCGTTTTTACAAAACCGGCCATTGAAGATGAAACAAGAAAAAAGCTGGGATGGTTTGGTTCGCAAATGGCCATTGAGGCGGGCGCGCTGGGTGAAATGGCCGTTCGGCAAATGATGAATGGCAGGATGATCATAGTTCCCGGAAGGCTGTCTTTCCTGGTCTCCGTTCTGCTGCGGTTATTGCCGGCAGGCATATTGGCCCGGGTCTTATCTGAAAAACCAACCGCAAACCTTACCGATACAATTTAAACCGAAGGACATGAAAAAATTAGTACTTCTTTTTTTATTGGCCTTTAGAGGATGGGTGGGTTTTAGCCAGTCCGATACGGGAAGCAGTTTGCCTGCGGCAAGCGGCGGATCCTACGCGCTGGTCGCCGGAGGAAGTAAGGGAATTGGTTATGGCATTGCAGAGGCCCTGGCCAAAAGAGGATATAATTTAATTTTGATAGCCCGGCATCTGGATACCCTGCAGGCCGCCAAAAAAAAATTAGAGTCGGCACACCCTATCCACGTGGACATTCTGGCGATTGATCTGAGTTTTGAAAAGTCGGCGGATGAAATTGCCAAATGGTGCAAGGACCGTGATATTCATCTTAAAGTGCTTTGTAATGTTGCCGGCCTGGGAGGATCCAAAGATTATTTGTCTTTTCCGCTGGATTCCCTAAGGTATATGGTCAGGTTAAATATCGAGTCCTGTATGGCGCTTTCTCTTACCCTGATGCCGTTACTGGAAAAGAACGCACCTTCCTATATTTTGAATGTGGCCAGCATGGCGGGCTTTGCTCCTATTCCCGTCAAGAATTTATATTCCGCCACCAAGTCGGCCGTTGTTTTTTTCAGTTATTCGCTGCGATACCAGTTAAAGGATAAACACATCAGCGTAAGTTGTCTTTGTCCCGGCCCTGTTTTTACCAAACCGGAAATTGTAAAGGATACCAAACAGAAACTGGGATGGTTTGGCATGAAGATGGCCCTTGATCCGGGAACCGTGGGAGAGGTGGCGGTTAAAAAAACTTTGAAAAAAAAATTGATCATTGTGCCCGGCGGTCTGGCAAAGATCAGCGCTTTTGTAATCAGGCTGTTGCCCAGGCGCTGGGTTGTAGCCTTGTATGGAAGAGCGGGTAAGAAAAAAAAATGACATCATAGATTCCCGGTTCCATGGAATCCACGCCTGGCTATCCTTTCCCCGGCTGCCGCATCCAGCAGAATTTCACAATCCGGATGCAGTTGAACAACGGATGCGGGAATATCCGTGGTCACCGGTCCATGGATTGCCTTTTCAATGATCTCCGCTTTATGGGCGCCCTTGGCTACCAGGATCAGCTTGCGGGTAAGCATGATGTTTTTTATACCCCGCGTCAATCCCCTCAGTACAATATGTTCCGGCACTTTCGTTTCCCTTCTCACCCGGGCCTCGAATTCGGGATCCATGGGGGATACCCAGGTTTCGCTTTCAAAGGGTGTACCGGGCTGATTGATGCCGATATGACCATTGGCGCCGATGCCCAGCATCTGCAGATCCGCGCCACCGCGTTCCATGAGGCGCAGTTCAAACAACCTGCATTCTCTTTCAAAATCATCCGACATGGTCGGCGGCATAATGAAATTTTCTTCCGGAATGCCCAGCGGGTCCGCGAGTTGATTCCGGATCATGGTATAACAACTTCCTGCATATTCCCTCGGCAGATTGGTGAGTTCATCCACATTGAACAGGGTAACCCGGGAAACATCAAAGGGATATTGGGCATGTATCCGGGATATGATCCCATGCATGGCCAGGGTGGTTTGTCCCGTAGATAATCCGATGACCGCATTGGGTTTGTGCAGCATCTGGGCTATGATGCGCCAGGCAGCTGTTTCGTCAAACTCCTTTTCATTCCGGGTAATGGTGATCCTCATAAATGTTTTAATTGTTCGGTGAAAAACTGATCCAGGACAGCAGCGGCGCTTACTTCATCCTCGCCTTCTATCTGCATGGTAATGACGTCGCCAGCTTTAGTGGCCAGGGAAAGAATATTCAGCATGCTGTCCAGCTTCACCATCGCCTCATTTTTCTTCAGATACACGGAAGAACTGAATTGCCGGGCAAGCCGTACAAGCGCAGTTGCCGGGCGGGCATGTATCCCTTCGGCCGCGAGAATGGTATAGACCTTTGAAATCATGTATTCATAGTTTGAAGATAACGCATGATTTTGGCTGAATCTTCCATCTGCATCACCGCTTCACCAATTGCTTTGGCTTTTTCCAGGTCATGATGGACGATGATATTTTTTATGACGGGAATAGCGCCGGCGCTCATGGAAAATTCTTTCAATCCCAATCCCATCAGCAATAAAGTGGCCAGCGGATCTGATGCGAGTTCGCCGCACATGCCTACCCTGATTTTGTGCTTGTGCCCCTGTTCAATTATAAAACGGATCAGCCTGAGCACACCCGGGTTATAGGGATCGTACAAATCTTTTACCTTCTCATTCATCCGGTCCACGGCCACGCTATACTGGCACAGGTCGTTGGTGCCGATACTAAAAAAATCCACTTCGCCCGCCAGAAGGTCTGCCGTGATGGCTGCGGATGGTATTTCCATCATAATGCCTACCGGAATATTTTCGTCAAAGGGAATCTGTGCTTCCCTTAATTCATTTTTGGCTCCTGCCAGTATTTCCTTTGCCTGTCGTATTTCCCCGATACCGGAGATCATGGGGAACATGATGCTGAACTTTCCAAAGGAAGATGCTCTTAGAATGGCTTTCAGCTGGGTGACGAAAATATCTTTTTTATCCAGGCAGATTCTGATGGCCCGATAGCCGAGGAATGGATTTTGTTCTGCCGGAATGTCAAAATAAGATAACTGTTTATCGCCACCAATATCCAGGGTCCTGACG
>DASRLM010000007.1:0-2297 GCA_035648455.1 Puia sp.
AGATCATAGGACGACAGGAAATTGGGTGATGCCTCATGGTATTCACCCCCGGGTGCAGGAATGGTTTGCCGCAATAAATAGATACTGCCTCCTTTATGCGCGGTCACCATCATATTGGTTCCCGGAATCAGCACCACCCCGGTTCCAAAATCAAGGTCACTTTGGTTATCGCCATCGTAGGAAGTTCTTTTGAACCAGGAAACGTTGGTGAGCGTATGGTTGGTTAAATCCGGCGTCACTTTCACCACACTCAGGGCCACATTACCCGGGTCACCGGACTGGCTGGTCTCGCCTCCGTTTCCGGAGGAGAAGTAAAGATTGCCGCTGGCATCTGCGGCCAGTCCCGCGCCACTCATCCAGACCCCGCCGCGACCATCATTTGGTGTGGTAACATAACGGATCTTCTGGTCCGTGAGATCAGCCGCATTATAACCCAGGATCCAGCCGTGATAATTATTCATATCACAGTGGCCGGCATAAGCGATGTATACAATTCCATTGGAGAGGGTGAGGCCGCCCCGCTGGTTTTCCCTGCGCGGATCAAAGTTGAGCACCGTTCCGCCCTCCCCGGTGCCGTTCACCTGTGCGGTAATGGTAACCGGGCTGTTAAACTTGTCGGCGCCTGTGCTCAGATCAATGGCATGAAACTGCTGGTAAAATCCGGCAGAGGACCAGTCCGGATCAATGGTATGACCGCTGGATCCCTGCTGGGCATTGTCCACCGTCAGGTCCCGGTAACGGCTCACAAAATAAAGCGTATTGGTTGCCTTATCTATAACCGGTGTGCCCACAATACCAAAACTTCCCTGCTGACCCAATCCGTTGACCGGGTCAAAATCGGAGTACCCGAATCCACAGAGATAGGCATGAACATCACCGGCGTTGGGCACTGTTTCCCCGGCGGGGGTGAAGTTTTTTGTCCAGTAGGGATCAATGGTGCCGTCATCGGCATCAAAAGCATAAATCGTATTTTTCACGGTGGCCACATAAACCACATTTTTCTTTACGCCGCCAATGGTGACGCCACTCACCACCAGGGGTTGCGCATAGATCTGATCATCCACCGTGCGTTTATACAACAGGCCGAAATTGGTCGGGGTAACGTTGGATTGATTGAGCACGGTTTCGGACGGGTTCCATCCGGTCCGGTTCAGGTCATTGTGCTGTGTCAGTACATCAGCCTGGGCATATCCGGACGAAACAGACATAAAAAAAGAGCCAAACAGGAAAGCAGACTGGGCAAATTTCTTCATCATCTTGTTGAATTTGAACCAAAAATTTCCATAACCAGATTTAACGGCTGTAACAATCATTCATCAACTCAGGAAATGTTTAAGGAATCAATACCAAGGATATAGTGGGATGCCGAAGCTCTTGATAGGTATGGGACGGGTTAAGATTAGCAAAGGCGGATAAAAATAGAAAGTTTTTCTTGTAACACCAAGATTTCTGAGGGTTTACAAACCAGCCCATTGGCCTGGCCTGGTCCGGATTTGGATAGTGAGACGGGGCCATCCCCGATCTTTCTATAAAATACCTAATTTTACACCCTTTTATATGCTCATGGAAAATAATAACTTGTTCAACTTTGGAATGATCGGTCTGGGCACAATGGGCAGAAACCTGTTGCTGAACATGGCCGATCACGGTTTTAAAGCGATTGGGTTTGATAAAGACCTCCAGAAAGGAAAGCTGCTGGAATCCACGGCCACCCCGGGTACCACCGTAAAAGGAGTCGGCACCCTGGAAGAACTGGTGCAGCAACTGGAGATTCCGCGTAAAATCATGATGCTGGTTCCGGCGGGCAAGCCGGTAGACGACGTGATCAATTCCCTGATCCCGCTACTCCAGAAAGGAGACATCATCATTGATGGTGGTAATTCCCACTATACAGATACCCTGCGGCGCGTAAATTTTGTGCGCGAAAAGGGATTCCATTTTATGGGCATCGGCATTTCCGGAGGGGAACGCGGTGCACGCACCGGGCCCAGCATTATGCCGGGTGGTGATCCTGAGGCGTACGCCCAGGTAAAACCCATCCTGGAAGCCGTAGCTGCCCGGGTAAATGGAAGTCCCTGTGTGGCCCATCTCGGTAAAGGGGCTGCCGGCCATTATGTAAAAATGGTACACAACGGTATTGAATATGCCATCATGCAACTGATTAGCGAAACCTATCAGTTGCTGCATGAAGGCGAAGGGATGAGCAACGACGAGCTGCATAAAGTATATAAAAGCTGGAACGAAGGGGAATTGCAATCCTATCTCGTGGAGATAACCCGGGATATTTTCCTGCAGAA
>DASRLM010000008.1:0-6710 GCA_035648455.1 Puia sp.
ATTTTGAGGGTCAGGGCATCGTGCTCAGCAATGAATTCAGCGCCCTGCTGGTTATTGAAGAAGAAGCAAAGGAGAAAATGTCTTTGCAGTCTTTTCTCGAAGAATTTGTAGTTCCGGAAGACCAGATGCTGGCACAGGAAAGATTCGGAGAAATTTTACGGAATAAAAATAATATCGGATTTGAAACCAGTTTTTCCTTCCGGGTAATAACGCGCCACGGCTGGATGCGGTACCTTTTCCTGAAGGGGAAAGTGATGGATAAGCAGGGATGTTTTGGTATTGCCCAGGATATTACCGCACAAAAGGAATCCGAGAATGCGCTGGTCAACAGCGAACAGAAGTTCCGGCTGCTTGCGGAAAATTCGGAAGACATCATCAGCGTACACGCGGCCGATGGCACCGTCTGGTATCTCTCTCCTTCGGTAACCCATGTACTTGGTTACGATGTGGAAGAAGTGATCGGCGGAGCCATACTGGAATATGTGCATCCGGAGGATCGCCATAAATTCTTCAGGCAGGATAAACAGGATACCCTGCACGACAAGGAATCCATCATCGTCCGTTACCGGATCTGCAAAAAAGACGGATCCTACCTGTGGCTGGAAACCATCATCAAACCGATTGTGGACCAAAATGAGGTGATTAAACTCATCTGCACATCCAGGAACATCACCGGCCAGCGGGTGGCACAGGAGAAATTAAAAAAGAAGGACCAGCTGCTGCATGCCGTTTCCCAGGCCACACATTTACTGCTGAGCAATACCGATCTGCAGCAGGCCATCAATTCCAGTATAGAAATACTGGGAACAAAAACGCTAGTGGACCGCGCCTATGTTTTTAAAAATAAACTCGATAGTGAAAATAACCGCTGGTATACGGGCATCATCAATGAATGGAACGCAGATAGTGCAGCGAGCCGTATGGACAAGCAGCGCATGCAGCATCTCGATTTTGAGGACATTGCGCCCATAATCGGACCGCTGAAAGAAAATAAACCATTTTTCAGTTACCGGTGGCAGGAAAAAGACCGGGAACTCCAGGCCATTTTTGAAAAAGAAGGCGTAACGTCCACGCTTTCCATTCCCATCTTTATAAAAGATTATTTCTGGGGCTTTGTTGGATTTGATGAGTTCAGCAGCCAGCGGGAGTGGGCCGAAGGAGAGTTCTCCATACTCCAGTCGTTTGCTTCATCCCTGGGTGCCGCCATTGAACGGAAAGACATAGAAGACGAACTGGTTCAGGCCAAAGAAGTGGCTGAATCGGCCAGTCGCACCAAGAGTGAATTCCTGGCCAATATGAGCCACGAGCTGCGCACACCGATGAATGGCATTATTGGATTTACGGATCTGGTGCTGACCACAGAGCTTCAGAAAACGCAGCGTGATTATTTAAAGAATGTAAAAAAATCGGCCTACGGATTACTGGAGATCATCAACGATATCCTGGACTTCTCCCGGATTGAAGCGGGTAAGCTGATCATTGACAATACTCTGTTCAAGCTGGACGAGCTGGTAGAAGAGACCATTGATATACTGACTCTGAAAGCATTCGAGAAAAAACTCGAAATGCTTTACCGCGTGGATCACGATATTCCCTCTCAGCTTATGGGGGATCCAGTACGCATCCGGCAGATCATTGTCAACCTGCTGGGGAATGCCATCAAATTTACCCGCGAAGGGGAGATCTATGTTTCCATCCGGAAGGAGGGAGATGTGTACTGGCACGAAGGAAAGAAATATTTGAATTTTGTGATCCAGGTAAAAGATACCGGCATCGGCATTGCCAGGGATAAGCTGCAGAAAATTTTTGAAAGCTTCACCCAGGCCGATAATTCCACCACCCGCAAATACGGGGGTACCGGTCTCGGGCTTGCCATTTCCAAGAGCCTGGCGGAACTCATGCATGGGAATCTTTATGTGGAGAGTGAACCCGGATCGGGGAGTGTGTTTTCTCTCAGTCTGCCTTTGGAAGTGGCCAACGACCAGCCGGAGATACAGTTGCAGCCAAAACCCCTGTTGAAAAAAGTACTGGTAGTGGATGATAACATCACCAACCTGCACCTGATGGAGGAAACCCTGGGTTATTTTCAGATTTATTGTGAAACCTGCACGAATGGCCAGGACGCCCTGTTGAAAATAGAAAGAGCAAATATTTCCGGAGAACCCTTTGACCTGATCATCACCGACCATCACATGCCAGGCATGGATGGGATCAACCTGGTGAAAGAGATCAAGCAATCCATTCCGGGTGCGGTGCAGCCTTTTATATTAATGCTTTCTTCCATCGAGAAAAATTTATACCAGACGGACGCCGACAAAACAGGAATCGATAAATTCATTTCCAAACCGGTGAAGCTGCATGAACTGAACAGTACCCTGCTTTCCCTCTTTGAAAAGAATATGCAGAATGACGTGCTTCATCCGTCTTTTGAGTCCATTGAGAAGATCTCTCAGTCTGCCAGTATCCTGGTAGTGGATGACGACCCGGTAAACATGATGCTGATTTCGGAAGTACTGAAAAGAATGGGATTTGATATCATCCAGATGCAAAACGGCAAGGAAGTGATTGAGATGCTGCCGCATTATGACCCCGTATTGATCTTCATGGACGTCAATATGCCGGAGATGGATGGTTATACCACCACGCGGATTATCCGTAAAATGCAGACCGCACAATCCAGGATTCCGATCATAGCGCTGACGGCCGATGCCATGAAAGGCGATAAGGAAAGATGTCTTGATGCAGGCATGAATAGTTATATATCCAAACCGTTTAAACTGGAAGAGATAGAAGCAGTGCTGAGGGAATACGTATTGCTGGTATGAGTTGAATTACTGGATGGCTGCCGTAGCGCTTTCCATTTTGTCCCCGTCGAAAACATGCAGTTTAACTTTCCAGGAAGCCAGGTCCTTTTCCAGACTGAGCTCAATTCTCAGGCTTTTCATTTCGCCAACCGCGGGAAGCAGTTCAAAGGGAATGGTATTCCTGTTCCTCATTTCGGTGGGTGTATGGTACTGGCCGCTTAGAATGAAAGGCTTCTGACCATCCACCTTGATGATGGTGTTTTCGATCTGCTCGTAAATTTCTTTAAACTTCCCCCTGGCGAGCGTAAAATCCTTTGTGTTCAACGCTGTGCAGCTCCAGCTGTAGATATCGCTGCTGGAAATATTCTGTTTGGAAACTGTGCAGGAACTGGCTCCCGGAACCACGATCGTGGACCGGTATTCCGCGGTGTTGGCCTGCTGGGAGATCATCTCTCCCTTTATATTGTGAAAACGGTTGGGATAATCACGGATCACTTTCTCCAGCGCCTGGTTGGTTTTGTTTGAAAAGACATCATCCTGGGAAAAGAGGCTGGAAGCGCTCAGCATCAGGGGGATGGCCATTAAGATACTTCTCATGGAATGGATTTAATGTCTAAAGTAATAAAAAACCGAAAGAAGTACAATAGCAAAAATACGGGCTTCGTTTAACATCTTTTTACATAATAAACCGGCCGGAATTGCGTTAAAAAGTTTCATATTTACTTTCTAAGACGCATTGAGATGAAAACACAAGTAAAATTGGAGACCCAGCGGGCCTGGGTATATCGGAAAAGCTACCGGCCATCGGGCAATATTTACCATTTTTTCAAGTCTGTCATGGTCGTTCTGCTGGAAGGACAATCTCCCTACGGCTCTTCCCATCCCTATTCCCGAAAGAAAAAGTAATTGCCTTATTAAGCCTTGTTCACCACAGGTTTTAGGGGTTCCCGGTTTTAGGTGCCGGAGCAGTTTTTAACTGGTCCATCTGGCGTTGAATATTCCTGGGCATTCCGGGCATCCCCTTATTATTTCTTGCACTGGCTCCGGCCCGGTTCAGATTATAGGTGAAGGTCAGCATGAAATACTGTTTGAGCACAGTGGAACGGGTATCCAGGGTATAGTAGTCGCTGATGGTGCGCGTAATGCTTTGATTCTGATTCAGGATATCATTTACTGATAACTTGATCTCCGCATTCTTTTTTTTCAGGATTTCCCGGGCGATGCTGGCATTCCATAAGGGTATGGTCTGGTTGAATCCGCTTGTGCGCCCGCTATTGATATACTCATTGAAATCGGTGTAGAGGATCCAGTCCCTGATAAAATACCAGGAAATATCGGCTGTATAAATCTGCTGGTAATAGGTATTGTTCTCGCTGGCCTGCGCCGAGTAACTCGCCTGATTATAAGCCACACTGGCATTAAGGCCCAGGTTCAGCTTGTCATTAAAATCCAGGTTGACGCCGGCCGTCTGGGTGATCACCAGGGTGGAAGAATAATTCGTCAGGCCATACAGGAGACTGGGCGTGTGATTGAAAGAAATGGAGTTATTAAAGTTAAAGTTGCTTCCCTTGAATCTGCCCTTTAGCGGGATACCCAGGGTGATAAAAGAACTGCCCGAATAAGTGCCGTTCATGTTCACCGGCCTGGTGATCAGTACACCCGGCCTCAGGGAGTCGATGCTGTTCACGATATTATTATATTGGTTGTCCAGTATGATATTGACGGACAAATACTTGTAGGTAGAAGGATTGAATGTATTGTACCGGATATTCAGATTGTTTTCAAACTCTTCCTTCAGGGCAGGATTGCCTGTTTTGACCTGCAGTGGATTTGAAACGTCCTCTACATTCTGTAACTGCGCGATGCTGGGCTGGTTCGTATGGCCCCGGTAACTGATGCGGAGGTTCTGTGTTCTGCTGAACTTATAATTGAAATTGGCTACGGGAAACAGATTGACAAAATGCTGCCTGATAACGGTGTCCTTCGCCGTCAATGCCTGTATCGTATGGCTTTTAAGCTGGGAGAATTGCACGCCCATGCCAAACTGGAAATTATATTTCGTTTTCACCACCCGGAAATTGAAGCCTATGCGGTTTGCATAAAAGCCATTCCCGAAATAATTGGTCAGCGGCGCATTGATGGCCGTGTATTTCTTTGAGGTGGAATCGTAGTTGAACGCTTTATTGTCCGAGGTGCCATAGTTGTTGGTATAAGCATAGTTCAATTCAAGGAGTTTTCCGGCGCCCATGGGCTCTGTATAGGACATGCTGATCACATTATTGTTCGCCTTTGTCAACTGTGAATTTTTCAGATCCTGCAGATTGGTGCTGTCGAAACTTCCGTCGGGATAATAGAATTGCAGGGGAGAGAAATTGGTTCCGTTCCCCCTGCTGTTATTTATGGTATTGTTCAAGCCCATCGTAAGGGTACGACCCGGCGTATGAAACCGGTGGCGGACCAGGAACTGTTCATTGAAACTGGTGCCGTTTTTTATACTGCTGTTATTTGTAAGGCCCTGATTGGCTATGTAGTTCAATGAATCCTTGATGGCCTGGGTGGACAGGGTATCATAATTATAGGACTCGGAATGTTGTAATGTCAGATTAGGTATATACAACAAAGAGGTATTGCTATCCAGGGTATATTCCAGGCGAAGGTTGATGCGGTGGTTCCGGTTGATGCTCTCACTGGTGCCATTCTGAGTAATATTCGTAACGGAATCGCCGTCATTTGGAAAGAAACTATGCTGAAGGCTTGATTGACCAACAACATTATCTGTATTGGAATAGAAATAACTGCCCGTGATCTGCAGCTTTTCCCCGATCTTGTCAGTATAGTTGAGTCCGCCTGAAATGGCTCTGGTGATACCGGTCTGACTGGTGCCGCTGCCGAGCGACACAATATTGCCACGGCCTCCGCCCCTGTATCCACCACCAAAACCGCCATTAAAACTACCGCCGCCGCCACCTGCTCCCCTGGATCCGTATCCACCCATGGACGTTATGATATCGGAAAAATTGAAGCCCTGAACATTGATGTTATTGGCGGCACCGATCACCGAAAAGCGGCGGTCCTCATTGAATTTGTTGAAGGTGAGTGTACTCTGAAACCGCCCATCTGTGCCATAGCCACCTACACCCCGTCCGAAATAACCGTTCTTTTTATCTTTTTTCAATTTGATGTTGAGGGCCTTCTGCCGGCTGCCATCATCTATTTTGGTAAATTTTGCCTGATCGCTCATGTCATCAAAAACCTGAACGGATTCAATCATGTCCGCAGTAATATTTTTCGTGGCGAGTTTGGGATCCGTTCCAAAAAATTCCTTGCCATCCACATACACTTTTTGCACCTGTTCACCCTGTGCAGTAACATTTCCTTCTTTATCCACCTGCACGCCCGGAAGTTTTTTCAGTATATCCTCCGCAAAAGCATTGGGCTTCACTTTAAATGCACTGGCATTGTACTCCACCGTATCTTCTTTTATTTCAATGGGGGGCCTCTCTACAATAACCGCATCCAGCAACTGGCTGGATCTTTTTAAATATAATTTGCCCAGATCAATCTGGGGATGCGCATCATCCAGGGTAAACCTTTTCACGATGCGCTCATATCCCTGAAAACTGATGATGATGCGGTAAGTACCCGGTGGGAGATCCTGCACCTGGAAGTTACCGGTGCGATCGGTAATGGTGAATCCGGCGGTACTGGAATCGGTGGTTTTTTTTACGGTAACGGAAGCATCGGAGAGTATTTGTTTCGAAGTGGAATCGGTGAGCTGACCCCTGATCAGTCCGGTATGGTTTTGCTGAGCAAAACCGGAAATACAAAAACCCGGTAGAAAGAGCAAAAGCATCGAAAAACGGGTATTCATACTCCAGCTTATCTTTCAAGATAGGAAGAATTGAC
>DASRLM010000009.1:0-4765 GCA_035648455.1 Puia sp.
ATCAAAAATTTGACGATGCACAAATACCCGTGTACCATTCGAACAAACTTCACCCTGCGTATAAAAATTGGCCAGCAGGGCCGCAGAGACGGCGTTATCTAAATCTGCATCTTCGAAAACAATCAAGGGAGATTTTCCACCCAGTTCCAGGGTGACCCGTTTCAGTTGGGTAGCGGCGCCGGCAAAGATTTTTTTACCCGTTGAAACTGAACCTGTCAATGAAATTTTTGCTATCCGCGGATGATCTACCAACATGGCTCCAACCCTTCCATCACCCTGAACCACATTAAACAAACCAGGCGGGGCTCCGGCTTCCATAAATGCCTTAGCCAATTCAAGTGCCGTTGCCGGGGTGAGTTCGGATGGTTTAAAAATCATGGCGTTGCCGCAGGCCAGCGCCGGAGCGGCCTTCCATGCTGCAATCTGAATCGGATAGTTCCAGGCACCAATTCCCGCGCAAATGCCTAAGGGTTCAGGACGCGTATAGCCAAAGGCGTTTTTCAAATCAAAAAACTCCCCATGTATACCTGCGGCCATTCCTCCAAAATATTCCAGCGCATCGGCAGCCGAGCTAACATCCACTACCAGCGATTCTGAAATGGGCTTTCCAACGTCCTGCGTTTCTAAAAGCGCCATTTTCTCCAATCTGGATCTTAATATATGGGCCGCTTTTAATAAAACCCGGCCACGTTCTGCTCCGGTCTTGGTCTTCCAAATATGAAAGGCCTTTTCTGATGAATTTACAGCTGCTTCAATATCCTGATCGTTAGCCTGATAAACCGCTCCCAGGGGATTATTATTCGCCGGATTATAGTTTATCCAGGATTCCCTGTTCGAACTTGTCGTTAATGCGCCATCTATAAACTGCGTGTACTCCATATTCCTTTTGAAATGCTGCGTCTTTTCACTGACTTATAATAATAAATGAACACACCAATACAAATCAAACCAGCCGTATAAATCCACGCTGCATACTGGTGATACCATTCCGAACCATAGGTTGCCGTCCGGGGCCACGACACATTGATCACCATAAAACTGCTCCAGATCAGGGCCAGAATATTAACCGGAAACCCCCATTTGCCCAAATTAAATCTGGCGCCCGTATCTGCTCCGGACCGCGCCGATACAATCCTGTTTTTCAGTTGAAGCGCAACCACTATCCAGTAGGCCAGATTAGCCCAAAGTATGGCGATAGAAGTTACCAGCTCAAATACTTTTGGAAATTGAAGATTGATCGCCAGAATAATTATTGCTCCCAATCCACAAAGCAGCGTAGCTAAAACAGGCGTTTGGGTTTTTGGGGAAACTTCCGACAATGATTTACTAAAGGGCAGGCACCCATCACGCCCCATGGCGAACATTAATCTTACCGTCCCGGAATGAACAGCAAAGGTGCACACACTGATGGCAAGAATAACATCACAAAGAAAAAGACGGCCCGTCGTTTCACCCAATACTGATTTCACCAGCATCGGTAACCCTCCGCGTATATTTCCCAGATCCGGCATACCCAGATCCGGCGCTGCCATCAGGGCAAAAAGCAATACCAGCAACCCGGCAAATCCGGCGGCAAGAAGAGCCTGCAGGATGGCACGGGGAGCTTTTTTACGGGGATCAAGCGTTTCTTCGGCAAGGGTTCCGGCAGTATCGAATCCATAAAGAACATAAGAGGCGGTCAGGGCGGTCGCCGCCAGTAAAATCTTCAGATCAGGAAAGGTTTTCAACCCGGATCCGGCATTTTTAATATGAACGACCGCTTCGACCGGGGATCTTACCCTGCTTAAAAACAGAAGAATGATCAGCAATAAAATGCCAACCAGTTCGGCAAAGACACCAATATTGTTAATCAGCGCCAGCAGCTTGATGCCCCTGATATTGACGAGGGTGCTGGCGACAATCAATATAGAACCCAGTAATATGGCATTCACAGCCACCGATTTTGGGTCATTGGAGGTTCCAAGGATCTGAAAGGAACCTGAAATCTGGGGCAGGCTAACCTGAAGTGCCATGGCCACGGCAGCAATAGTGGTAATCAGACAAGCCAGATAAATCCAGCCCGTCATCCATCCAAGGAAAGGGTTTCCGGTAAACTTTGCCCATTGATAAACCCCGCCGGACAAGGGAAACCTGGAAGCCAGTTCTGCAAAGCAGAGCGCCACCAGCAATTGACCCGCCAATACAAATGGCCAGGTCCAGAAAAACGCCGGTCCGGCAACCCCATAACCCAAATAAAACATCTGGAAAAGACCGGTAAGAATAGAAATATAAGAAAAGCCTGCAGCAAAACTGGAGAAGCTGCCTATGGAACGCTTTAATTCCTGACGATAACCGAAACTGGCCAGATCGTTATTATCAGTAACCGGAGCATCCTTCATACTTAAATTGCGGGTTATCGGTCCAATTTAATTAATAATATCTAACGAACAGGAGGGCCTGTTTTAATTTTTCCATGTCCAGCCTGATTTTTATGGTCTTCCCGCCAATGAAATATTGAATCGCAAACTTAACTTTATGTTTTAGTTTAGTTGCTGGATCTGACGCCAATTTATAAAAACATCAGCATGCCCTTAGCCGGAATTGACCCAAACTTCACTTTACCCGAGCGCTTCTATACAAGCACCGAAATTTTCAGGGAGGAACTTGAGCGGATTTTCTACAGCCGGTGGATTTATGTGGCTTGCGAGGCGGACATTCCGAAACCAGGCGATTATGTTGCTTTAAAAATCGGAACGCGGTCTTTTTTTCTGCAACGGACGGACCGCGGTGAAGTGCGGGGATTTTATAATGTATGCAGGCACCGCGGCCATGAACTGGTCCAGGGGGAGAAAGGCAACCGCAAGCGGCTCATGTGTCCCTACCACAACTGGACTTACGATTTAAACGGAAATCTGCTGAATGCCCGAGGCATGGATGCCGATTTTCCTAAGGAAAATTTCGGACTGAATCCCATAGCCGTCGCCGTGATCGGTGGTCTTATTTATGTATGCCTTACCAGGCCCGCACCCGCTGATATCGAAGACGTGCGCGCCATGCTTACGCCGTACCTCGCTCCCTACGAATTGCCCAAAACAAAAATTGCCTGTCAGAAGGATATCATTGAAGCCTGCAACTGGAAACTGGTCATAGAAAATAACCGGGAGTGCCTGCATTGCCAAAGCAATCACCCCGAATTGCTGGTGCCGCTTTACAGCTCAGGTTTTGGCAAGGGTCTCGACAAGGATAATATTCAGCCCTCGGAGCAACGCTTTCAGGAGGAGCTCCAGGAAAAAGAAAAAGAGTGGGAAAGCCTCGGCCTTCCCTACGAGCTGCTGGAATACCCGGATGGCCTTTGGTTCCGCGCCGTTCGACTGCCGCTGGCCAACCAGTGCACATCCCACACATTGAAGCCTGAACACGCTTGCAAAAAGCTGCTCGGCAATTTCCAGCGGCCCGAGGGAAGCGGACTTTCTTTATGGACTCATCCGAATTCGTGGAACCACTTTTTGAGCGACCACATCGTGACCTTCGCGGTCTTCCCGCTTGCGGTGGACCGGACGCTGGTGCGGACCAAGTGGCTCGTCGCTGCCGACGCGGTGGAAGGCGTTGACTATAATCTTGACGACTTGACCAGGGTCTGGACCCAGACCAATGCACAGGATCAAAGCCTGGCAGAAGGTGCTTACCGCGGCATTTGCTCCGGTGGCTACCTGCCGGGTCCGCTGGCCGACGAGGAGTATCTCGTGAAGCAGTTTCTCTCCTGGTATAGCGATCAACTCACCATAACCCCGGGAAACTGATGCCAAAAATTGTAATTATTGGAGCCGGTATCGTTGGTTGTTCATTGGCCGACGAGCTCACCGAACGCGGATACTGCGATACAGTCGTCATTGAAAAAGGTAAGCTCTGGAATCCCGGCGGCTCCACATCACACGCGCCCGGCGTAGTTTTCCAGACCAATGGGTCGCGTACCATGGCGCAGTTCGCCCGTCAGACCGTTGAAAAACTGTATGGCCTTCGTCATGATGGCGAGACCTGTTTCCTCAAAGTGGGCAGCCTGGAGCTCGCAACGACGCCCGGGCGCCTGGCCGACCTTCACCGCAGGGCGGGACTGGCCTTGTCCGCCGGGATTAACGCGCGGGTGATATCTCCTCAGGAAGCGCTGAAAATGCATCCGCTTCTTGCGTTTGAGAAACTGCTGGGTGCGCTTTATGTGCCTGATGATGGTATTGCCAGAGCGGTAGCAGGGGACGAAATGATGGGTAAGCGGGCGATCAGCCGCGGCGCGCAATTCATTGCAGATTGCGAGGTCCTGGCCATCGATCAGAGCGATGGCCGCGTCACCGCTGTTCAAACGACACAGGGATCATTCCCGGCGGATATCGTTGTTTCCTGCGCCGGAATATGGGGACCGAAGATTGGAGCCATGGTGGGCATGTCAATGGCTTTACAGCCTTTGGCGCACCAGCTTTGCTACACGGCGCCCATGCCTGAACTGGCCGCTTACCAGGGTGAAGCTGAATTGCCCGTGCTCCGTCACCAGGGTTCTGATCTTTATTTCAGGCAGAGAGGACAGGGTCTCGCGGTGGGCTGGTACGGACATCAGCCACTTCCGGTGAGGGCTGAAGACATCCTTCCCAACGAAATCGCCGAAGTAATGCCGAGCCAGGTACCATTCACTCCCGGGGACTGGGCCGGTGCCATGGAGCGTGCGACTGAAGTCATTCCCGCATTGAAAGCCTCCGATATTGCCGAATCGATGAATGGTTTATTCTCCTTCACCGTG
>DASRLM010000010.1:0-2553 GCA_035648455.1 Puia sp.
AAATGGCATTCTTTCCAAGATGTCCGCCCACCGAGATTACATTCAGTTGCTCATGCTCCGCCAGGGTGATGGCTACCTGCGGACTCAATGTAAAAAAAGTGGCCTGCAGATGCTCCGGAATCTTTTTAGCGATCTCCATGATCGTCGTCCCCCCTTCCACCATCACCAGCATATTTTTCTTAAAAAGACCGATCGTTTTTTCCGCGATCTGCTGTTTCGCAGCCAATGCATACACCTTATTTTTTCCGTCGAACGGATAATGAAAGGTTTTGCTCATCGCGCCTCCGTGAACTTTTAAAATCACCCCATCTTCTGCGAGTTCCTTCAGATCCCTTCTGATGCTGTCTTCCGAAACAGCCAGTTGCTCACTTAAATCGGCTGATGTCACCTTGTTATGCAGGTTTATCTCCCTCAAAATCATCTTCAGCCTTTCCGTTCTTAGCATATACAAAAATGAAATTAGTATATTTTTTGCATGAATCTACCTATTTTAGTGCCTAAAAAACGAAGAAACCTGCAATTTTTATTACCTATGGTTAAAATAACTGAACAACCTTCCCTATACAGGAATCTGGAAACCAGGCCGGTAGAAGAAATTACCGCCTGGATCAATAAAGAGGACGCAAAGGTGGCGCCTGCCATTGAAAATGCTTTACCCCAGATCAATAAACTCATCCAGGCCATAGTAAATAAGTTAAACCGGGGGGGGCGGATGTTCTATCTCGGCGCAGGAAGCGGCGGAAGGCTGTCCGTGCTGGACATCATTGAGTTGCCCACCACTTTTGGCGTGGAGAAAGGCCTGGTGAATTCGATCCTGGCCGGCGGTGTGGAACACCTGATAGAAGCCAGGGAAGAAATGGAAGACAATATCCTGGAAGGATGGGAAAGATTGCAGAAAGAGAATATTTCTGTCGCGGATATTGTGGTCGGGATATCTGCCAGCGGAACCACCCCCTTTGTATTGGGCGCGCTGCAAAAATGCAGGCTATCCGACATCAGCACCGGCTGTATTGTCAGCAACCCGAAATCTCCCATTGCCCTGTACGCCGATTTTCCGGTGGAAGTGATTACGGGACCCGAATTTTTAACCGGCAGTACGCGGATGAAATGTGGTACGGCCCAGAAGATGATCTTTGATATGATCAGCACCACGGTGATGATACAACTTCAGCGGGTGGAAGACAATCAAATGGTCAACGTATTGCTGATCAATGACAAGATTACGGACCGGGCAGTAAAAATGCTGATGGAAAAGTCGGGGATCGCACAATACGAAAACGCAAAGAGCTTATTACTCCAATATGGCAGCGTAAAAAAAGCCATGGATCAATTGAAATAATATTATGCGGTCATCTAATAAGGCCATCGTCATCATTGGCGGTTTATTCTTTGTGTTCGGATTTGTAACCTGGCTGGGCTCGGTGCTGATCCCTTACTTTAAGATCGCGTGCCAGCTGAATAACCTGGAGTCCTATCTCGTTGCCTTTTCCTTTTATATTTCTTACCTGGTCATGGCCATTCCATCGGCATGGGTTCTCCGGCGCACCGGTTATAAAAAAGGAATGTCACTCGGTTTGCTGATCATGGCTTCCGGGGCGTTGTTGTTTGTACCGGCCGCTTTTCTCCGGTCCTATCTTTTGTTTTTAACGGGACTGTTTGTTCAGGGAACCGGGCTTGCCATTCTGCAAACGGCTTCGAATCCTTATATAACCATACTGGGTCCGCTGGAGAGCGCCGCCAGGCGGATAAGCATTATGGGCATTTGCAATGGCTTGGCCGGCGTGATGGCCCCGCTGATCCTGGGTGCGGTTACCCTGCGCAATGCGGATGCCATCAAGGCCCAGATCCTTACACTTTCTCCTCTTGAAAAAGCGGGTATCCTGAATCAGCTCGCGCACCGGGTAATTATGCCTTATGGTCTGATGGCTTTGGTACTGGCCGGATTATCCGTCCTGATATTTTTTTCGGGACTTCCCGAACTCGATGCCGATGCGGAAGACGAATCGGTCACTTCGGCAAATACCGGCAAAACCAGTATTCTGCATTTCCCGCATCTTTTGCTGGGCGTGCTCACCCTGTTTCTCTATGTGGGTGTGGAAGTGATTGCCGGTGATACCATCATCCCTTATGGCGCATCCCAGGGAATTCCGCTGGCCACGGCAAAATTTTTTACCAGTTGCACACTCACCTGCATGCTGGCCGGTTATGTGATCGGCATCATCTGTATTCCCAAATATATTTCACAGGTCAGCGTGCTGAAATTATCTTCCGTCATGGGCCTGCTGTTCGCTTTCGCGGCACTGGCCACCAAAGGAATATTATCCGTGTCCTTTATTGCCCTTTTGGGCCTGGCCAATTCCCTGGTATGGCCGTCCATCTGGCCCCTGGCCATTGGCGGCCTGGGCAGATTTACCAAAACAGGATCTTCCCTGCTGATCATGGCCGTAGGCGGCGGCGCCTTCCTGCCTTTGCTGTACGGATGGTTTGCCGACAAATTCACACCGCAGCATGCTTACTGGATCGTTGTTCCCTGTTACCTGTGTATTTATTATT
>DASRLM010000011.1:0-5014 GCA_035648455.1 Puia sp.
GTGGTATGATCCACGATGATCTGGCCGGAAGTATTTCTTTGAAAACTGGTCGTATAAATCCCACCATAGGCTTTCCCTTCTTCAGCCACGATCATACCGAGGGTTTCCGGTGAAGACAGCGGAGGCATTTTCTGCAAAGAATCCAGCGCTATGATTTTGTTCCGGTTAAGTCCGAAATTAACCGAGATCGTCCATTTGAAGTCATGACCATCTGCCAGTTTACCGTTCAGCAACAGTTCCACACCCTGGTTCCGGATATTTCCGGCATTGATGATCCTGAAAGCATATCCGGAAGGATTCGGCACCCCGATCTGTAATATCTGATTGATGGTATTGGTATGATAGAATGTAAACTCTGCCCCAATCCTGTTTTTAAATAGTCCCAGTTCCAATCCTGTTTCAAAGGAATGGGTTTCTTCCGGTTTCAGATTTGCATCATGCAAAATCCGGTCAACAAGTAAGAAACCCCCGTTGCCGGCATTCTGCAAAGTTGGAGAGGGTTTAATTTGGTTAAAGGCAGTACCATTTCCCACATCAGCATAAGAGGCCCTTACTTTCAACAAAGAAACCGCAACCGGCAAAGGAAGCATTTCATTAATCAACGCGCTCAATCCCACGGATGGAAAGAAATAGGAATTGTGCTGAACGGGAAGAGTAGAATTCCAGTCGTTGCGGCCGGTTAAATCCAAAAACAAATAATTTTTAAATCCCAGTTCTGCCGAAGCGTATACGGATTGTTTTTCTGTTCGGGCCACAGCATTGGTTGTATTGGGTGAAAGCGCATTCCCGAGAAAAAAACCATTCGCAATATTCAAACCGCCTGAGTTCGTATTCGTATTTTCAAAATTGAACTGTTCTATGCTGGCACCGGCATTAACATTCAAATTGAAGCTGGCGGACAAGTCTTTCACATAGCTGATCAGCACGTCGTTGTTAAACTGCCGGTTAGACTCTTTATTGATCACATAGTTTCCCCCTGGTTTAGTTAACCAGAAAGAGCCGCTGTAATCTTTTTCTTCGCTGCCGTCAGTATAGTAATCGAGACTGCTTCTTGCCAGTATACTCAACGCAGGCGTGATCTGATATTTTAATGAAACCAACCCAATGAAACGATTCCGGATCCGGTTATACAAATCCCGGTATGCGCTCCAGTAAGGATTCTGAAAGTTGACAGGGCTGGAGGCCCAGTAATTCTGTTTTAGGGACAGATCTGACGGGTCGATGGATTCATAATTACGGATATCGCTGATCCGAAGGCTCCTGGGCATGGACAGTATGGTCACGAGCCCGTGATTCGCGGCTCCGGAAAAAGGGCGGTTCCCAATATTTTCCACCAGGTAATTGGCCTTCAGGTCAAGGGTAAGATTTTTGGCAATCTGTGTGGTTTGCCTCAGATTCAGGTTATTCCTTTTATAATCATTATTCGGAATAATCCCCTTGCTTAAGGTATTGGTATAAGAAAAATAAGTCTGTGATTTTTCATTGCCTGCAGAAATGGCAACTGAATTGATGAGTTCCGTCCCGGTCTGGAAAAAATCCTTCACATTATCCGGTTGGGGGGAGAAAGCCTGTGTTTTCCCGGTCCAGTCCAGGATCGGCTGGCCCTGCATTTTGGCTCCCCAGCTTTGATCACTTCCCAAAGCGAAATTTCCACCTATTCCCTGACCATATACATTTTGATATTTGGGAAGGATTAAAGGGTTCTCCATATTAACAGAGCTGGATACCTGAATGCCAATGCCATTGCCGTATCTCCCTTTTTTGGTGGTAACGATGATGGCTCCATTGGAAGCATCGGATCCATATAAAGCCGCAGCGGAGGCCCCGGTCAGTACGGTGACGGATTCAATATCATCAGGATTTATATTGGAGATGCCATCCCCGTTGTCCCGCGATAACTGAATATTTCCGGTAACATCCGTAAAAGCTTTGGGGGTATTGTCAATCCGCACGCCGTCCACAACGATCAAAGGCTGGTTGTCGCCGGTAATGGACCGGTTCCCTCTGAAAATGATCCTGTTTGAACTACCCGGGCCGGCATTGGTTTTACTAATGGTCATATTGGCCACTTTTCCATCCAGGGCATTCGTAATATTCACTTCCCGGGAACCACTCACATCGGATCCTTTCAGGGTTTGGGTGGCATAAGTCAGTGATTTTTTTTGTCTGGTTATACCCAAAGCAGTTACCACTACATCCTGCAATTGATTATCCTGGATATCTAAAACAATATTCACGTTCGTTTGGGCGGATAACGGAAATTCCACCGTTTTATAACCAATGTAAGAAACCACCAGAATGGACTCCGTGTTGTTTACTGCGAGGGAAAACGTTCCGTTTTCATCCGTTACCGTTCCGTGGGATGTTCCTTTTTCAATAACTGTAATATTGGAGCGTCTGCTCAGTTGTCCGTCCCGGTCACGCAGCTGAACGGTGCCGCTTACCGTTACCACATCCGATTCTATAATCTGCCGGGAAGAAATCACCACCAGGTTATTTTTCAGGATGGTATAGGTGAGGCGGGTGCTGGCAAATATTTTGCCCAGTACTTCATCGATGCCGGCTTCTTTCGCCTGGATGGTTACCCGGGCATCCCTGGGGAGCAGATCATCATTGTACATAAACCGGTAAGGGGACTGGCGCTGGATGGTCAGCAGGGCTTTCTTTATCTCCACGTGCTGGAGGTTCAGGTTCAGCTTAACCTGGGCATAACCTGTTGCGTGAAGCTGCAGACTGCCAATTATCAAAAGAAGGACAATTAATTTCATGATAAGCAGTAGCTTGATTAAAGCTTTCCGGCGTGGGGGACGCACGGAGAATCGCCATTTTTTCATAAATTTGAAATGAAAAGTTAGGAATCGGGACTGCGGTAGAGGCTTCCATTCTGTATCGCGTCCCCTGATCTACTTCGAGGGGAGATGCTCATCACATCTCCTTTTTTTATGCTGCCTTTTGAGTCATAAGCAATGGTTTTATTCGGTTTTTTATTTTTTACTGATCCATATTTCAGAGCCTTTCATACGATAACTGAACGGGGAGGAAAGTTTCAACGCCTCCAGGGTCTGCTGCAGCGATTCTTTTTCAATCACGAAGGAAAACCGCCTGGCCGCAATGGCAGAGTCGGTAAAATGAATAGACACCGAGTACCAGCTGTCCATTTTAGGCGCGATCTGTTCAAAGGATTCATTGTCAAATTCAAGCCGGGACTGCATCCAGGCGGTTTCTGCTATCACCTGGTGGTCATCTTTCTGCAGGCGGGCAATGCTGTATAAGGCCTGATTGTTGTCCGGAACCGGCACGGATTTTTCATTTTCCACTTCCGGAATAATGATCTTTTCATTCGGCTTCACAATGATTTTTCTTTCCGGATCCTGTTTGGTGGTAATCTCAATCAATCCCCGGATGAGGGATGTTTCCACATTTTTTTGCCGCGGATAGGCCTTAACATTGAAAGCCGTCCCTTTTACGGTAATGTTCACGTTGATGGCGTGAATGATAAAGGGGACCTTTTCATTTCTTACCACATCAAAAAAGGCCTCCCCGGTGAGGACAACTTCTCTTTTGGTTTTCCCGAAATCCGCCGTAGAATAGGTCAGCTGACTGTTTCCGTTCAGCCAGACCTGCGTTCCATCCGGCAGTTGCTGTTTCACTTTGGAAGCAGGCTTTGTGGTTACTGTATTGAGAGAAGACGTGAGGGAATGATCCGTTTTTTCATCAAAAGGATGGATCCACACAAACCAGCTGAATCCAATGCCCAGCAGACAGGCGGCGGCTGCCCACCAAATCCCTGAAGGGATTCTTTTAATCAGCGGCTGATCAAGTCGTTTTTCCAGTCGTTCCCAATGTCCGCTTCCCACTTTCATCTCCGGAAAAGAATGCAGGGGGGAATCCCATATCTTATCCATGATTTCACTGGAATAAGCGGTGTTGCCCTGCAGGGATTCCAGCTCGGCCAGTTCCTGGGGGCTGGCTTCCCCTGCTTTCTTACGGGCGATTAATATCCAGATCCTTTCAGAATCCATAATTTACCAAGGTTGCTTCAGCCTAAAACAACGAAACCGGATCATTACCCTTAAAGAAAGAAAAGAAATTTTTACCGGATGCGGGAGCTATCCCGGGTGGGATTTATCCGGAACGGGATACTTTGGGATATCCGTTTAAAGGCGATACCCATCTGGGCCTCGACAGTTTTCTGACTAATGCCAAGGAGTTCCGCCACCTCCCTGTATTTCAGTCCCTCTTCCTTAACCAGTTTAAAAATCAACCGGCACTTGGGAGGTAACGTATTCAGGGCCGCATGAAATTGTTGCAACAGGTCATTGACAATCATGAGTTCTTCGGCCGAGGCCTCTATCTTATAATAGGGAAGTTCCACTTCATCGATGTTCAGCGGACGGTTGCGGTGATACTTACGGTGGTAGTTATAACAAAAATTCCGGGTGCAAGTATAGAGGTAGAAAGAAAGATTTTCCAACCCCGATATGCGTTGGCTCTTTTTCCAGACCTGGATGAAGACATCCTCCACCACTTCTTCGGCCATTTCCCGGGAACGCAGCAGGGCATGGGCAAACTGAAAAAGTTTATCGCTGAAGATCTCATACAACTGCCTGAGGGCAGCCGGATCATTCATGGCCAGCCTGCGCTGGATTTCCTTCAGATCCTTACCGGATCTCAGATTGGTTTGCACCCGCTATAATTTTTCATGCTCATTCAAATATTTGGTCATACCATACGGTGGGTGGGTGCCGGATAACCGGGCCGGAATGAGGAAACACTTCGAATCCGGATCCGGATACCCGATTTCTCCTCCGCCTCCCGGATGGATTCCTCCACCAGTTGTGATAATTTGCCGGGTTCCGTTTGTACCCGGGCATTCAATAACAGGGTTGCGGAAGTTGCCGGTCCGGTTTCAAATTCAGGTGCCAGTGCCGGTGTGGAAGCATAACTGATTTTCTTCTCCCCGTTAAACAAAAATTTCAGATGGCCAATGGGATAACTCCGCGCCGTGATCTTC
>DASRLM010000012.1:0-4477 GCA_035648455.1 Puia sp.
GTGTGATTGTCCGGCTGACGGGCAACAGAAAACACCAGCCTGTGGTTATAATTCATAGCCCGCAGCACCACGCCGCTGGTTTTCACGGCGGGCAACTCGGTTCGGTGTTCGGTGCCCTTCTCATCTTTCCAGCTGGCATAAAATACGTCTGTCTTTTCCGGTGTGATTATAAATTTTCCCATGCCATCGTGCAGCGAAGAAAATTCCAGGAGATTTTTACCTGAGGCGTCATGCAGGGTGCCCGAAATATGCACCGGAGAACCATAGGCGTCATTGGCCTTGAAGGCAACGTTATTTTCTATTCCGGATACCAGGTCACCCCCTTCCGGGAAAAAATGAAGACTGAATTCTGCTGCGGTACTGGTGGCCGAATCCTTCGGCATCCCCGCAATGCGCAGATCCTTTTCGAATACAAAACTGGTGTCGAAGTTGAGCATCCAGGTTGTGTACGCCCTGATGTGTACCCGGGATCCCTTAAATTTTTCCGGGATCTCAAAACTGCCTGCCGTAGTGGATTCGGAAAGTGGCGAAGTTTTACGCTGTATCAGGTTCCCCGAAGCATCGTACATCTCTGCATAGAAGTTCCGGCTGTAGGGAGAAGGATCAAATCCGGTAAACAAATAAGCCTTATACCAGATGGTCTCCCCTGGATTGTATACCCGCTTGTCAAACTGGAGATACGTTTTCTCCTGCGGATATTTATCCGCATAAACCATCATCATGGAATCAATCTTCTGTGCATGAGCCAGAACGGGTACAAAAAAAATGATCAGGAGCCAGATCGTTAATGGTTTCCGGTTCATATGGTAAAAATTAGGACAAATCTCCGGTATCTTGTCTAAGAAATAAAACCGAATTTTAATTTTAACGATAATAACTACCCGATGTTGAAAATTCATTCCGTTAGAGAACAATACGCCGCTTACCGGGAGCACATGAGCAGGCTCGCCGATGTCCGCAATGCCCTGGCCCTGATGCAATGGGATCAGGAAACCTATATGCCCCCCAAAGGAGCCGGTTTCCGTGCGCAACAGATCGCCACGCTTTCCGAAATGGCACACGGGATGGCCACTTCAGAGAAACTGGAAGGGCTGCTGAAATCATTGGCCGGAGCTTCGGATCTGACCGAAAACGAAAGAAAAAATATTGCCCTGAATGCATCGGATTTTGAAAAACAAAAAAAATACAGCGGTGCTTTTGTCCGGAGGATGAGTGAAACCACATCCAGAAGTTTTAACGCCTGGATCGCCGCAAGAAAAGAAAACCGGTTTTCACTTTTCGAAAAAGAGCTTGACGAGCTGATCGGCCTGAAAAAAGAGGAAACCCAAATCATCGGTTTCACCGCCCATCCTTACGATGCCCTGCTGGATGAATTTGAGAAAGGCTGCACGGTGGTATTGCTGGATAAAATTTTTTATGATCTCGGGCCACAGTTAAAAGATTTATCCGGCCGGATCATGCAGCAAAAACAGGCGGATGATTCTTTTCTGCTGAAAAAATACGATAAACAAAAGCAGTGGAATTTTGGCATGACGCTGATAGGGGATCTCGGATTCGATTTTGATGCGGGCCGCCAGGATCTTTCCGCACATCCGTTTACCACCAGCTTCAATAAAAATGATGTGCGCATCACCACGCGCATTCAGGAAAATGATTTCAACAACATGACCTGGAGTTGTATTCACGAAACCGGTCATGCCCTGTATGAACAGGGTTTGCCGGAAAACGAATACGGATTGCCCTCCGGAGAATTCGCTTCCCTCGGTATGCACGAATCACAATCCCGCTTATGGGAAAATCATGTGGGACGAAGCAAAGGGTTCTGGAAATTTCATTATCCGGCCCTGGCCGCTCTTTTTCCTGACAATTTACAAACTGTTTCGCCGGATGAATTCTATAAAGGCATCAACCTCGTTCGGCCTTCCCTGATCCGCACCGAAGCGGATGAGGTCACCTATCATTTTCACATTATGATCCGTTATGAGATCGAAAAAATGCTGATCACGGGCCAGTTGAAAACCGCCGATATTCCCGCCTGCTGGAATGAGCAATACAAGAAATACCTGGGTGTTACCGTTCCCGGCGACGGGCAGGGCTGCCTGCAAGACGTTCACTGGAGCCATGGGAGCTTCGGCTATTTCCCCACATACAGCCTGGGAAGTTTTTACGCGGCCCAGTTTTTTCATAAGGCCCAGCAGGAAATCCCGGGAATGGAAATGGAAATGGAAAATGGCCATACATCGGCCTTACTTCAATGGTTAAGGCAACGGGTTCATGTTCATGGCCGTACATACACCAGTGAGGAGTTATGTGAAAAAGCAACCGGAGAACCCCTGAAAGTGCAGTATTTTCTGGATTATATTCTTGACAAATACAGAAAAATGTATCAATTTTAAAGGCCCATCCAAACCGTCTTATGAAAAACAGCCTGCTCCTCCATGTCTTCTTTTGTACCCTCCTGATTTGTCCATCCTCCTGTAAAAAATTTATACAACAGCAAAAAGAAAATGCCCTGGTGGATCTGGTGACCAACGGAACCTGGCGGGTTAGCCATTACAAGGATCATCAAACCGACATAACCGGTAGTTTTACCGGCTATGTATTTCAGTTCAGATCCAATGGAACAGTAGACGCTGTGTACGGTGGACAAACCAGTCCGGGAACCTGGGCAGCTGATGTAAATGCCCGGACCATTCAATCCGATTTCCTGAATGCTGTTGATCCTTTGAAAAAACTGAATTATGTCTGGAAGGTCACCGACAGCTATTCGGATTCAGTATCTGCACGGACCCTCGTTGACAGTGTTTACAATTATCTGGAACTGCATAAAAACTGAGATCAGACCACTCCACCGCTCCCGGTATGTCCGGGTACAGGTAAACCCTTAAAATGGGGTATTTTCGGGTTTGAATGTTAAAAAAAAACAATTTTGACCCTGCTTCCACGTTATGGTTCAACGTAGAAAAGATATTTCCGCTTCGTATATATCTTCTGCATATCCGGATAACCCTGTATTCTTTCAGACACCTGTCTGAAGGAGCACATAATCCCTATGAAAACAATTGAAGTAATTCATCCTTAAATCGCTATCCGTTGAACAGAAGACTACTTCTAACACCTTTATTTTGGTTTGTTTTCATTCTTGGCGCTTTGGCCCAGGCGCCGGTGGCAAAAATAATTGCAACCCCGGTTGCCGGTTGCGCTCCACTGGTCGTTGGTTTCAATGATGCTTCTTCCGGAAGCCCCACTTCCTGGAGCTGGAATTTCGGCGGCGTTCCACCGACGGTAAGCCCTGGAACAGCCACCAACCCGAATGCAGTCGTAATTTATACAACTCCCGGCACCTATTTTGTTACCCTGACCGTTTCCAATGCCAGTGGCAACAATACTTCTGCACCATTCCAAATTACCGTTTTCCCTTCTCCGACGGCGGATTTCGATGCCGATAAATTAACCGGCTGTTTTCCCACAACGGTCAACTTCACGGATAAGTCAACACCGGGCCCCGGCGGCGCAACGCTGGTCAGCTGGACCTGGAGCTATGGGGACGGGAACGTGGATCCGAATACACAGAATCCCAGTCATACCTATATTACGGGCGGAAGTTTCCCGGTAACCTTATATGTAAAGAACAATTATGGCTGTCAGGGAAAAACGAATGTAAAGACAGGGGCCATCGTTTTATCCAATGGGGTAATTCCAAATTATAATACGGCCATTGCCAACAGTTGCCAGGTTCCGGTATCCGCCAACTTTACCAATGGAACCACCGGCCCGGGAACGCTAACCTACACCTGGGATTTTGGAGACGGGTCCGGTTTTTCCAACCAACCCTCGCCATCACACACGTTTAATGCTGCAGGAAATTATAATGTAAAACTCACCGCCGTGAGTGATCAGGGTTGTTCGGATACTGTTTCCACCGTCGTGAAAATTGCTGCCAGCACCAATGTTTCCAGTTTTAACGCGGCAGCCAGTGTGTGCATCAATTCCCCGGTTACTTTTAATAATACCTCAAATCCTTTTCCCAATAGCTCCAGCTGGGACTACGGGGATGGTTCGCCCATTGACAACGTGCGGAACGGCCTGCATACCTATACCACAGCAGGCCCTGTCACCGTTACCCTGAATAATGCTTTTTCGAATTGCAACGGATCTGTTTCGCAAACCATCCAGGTGGTCAATCCGCCAACGGCGGCATTCATAGGAACCAGCATTGCCGGTTGTGTTCCGCCACTGACCGCAACTTTTACGGATCAGTCCACCGGTGCAACATCCTGGTTATGGGATTTCGGTGACGGCAGCGCCAAATCAACCCTTCAGAATCCAACCCATACCTATACAGCTTATGGAAGCTTTGCCATTACACTGACGGCTTCCAGCGCCGGAGGCTGTTCCAATTCCGTAACCAAGACTGCCTATGTAAATGTGATCAAGCCGCTTGTTTCCATTCCCAGCCTGCCTGCTTTTGGTTGCG
>DASRLM010000013.1:0-11476 GCA_035648455.1 Puia sp.
CCCGGATATCGTCCTGCGAATAATACATACCATCAGAAGCCACACGCTGCAGTTGGGGAAATACTTTTGATTCCACGCGAAAGCCCTGGTCGTTGCTCAAATGCAGATGGAGCACATTTAATTTTACAGCCGCCATGCCGTCCAGGGTCCGCTTGACCACGTCCACCGGCATGAAGTGCAGTACCACATCCAGCAATAATCCGCGCCAGGCGAACCGGGGCGCATCCTTTATGGATACGCCCGGGAAATAATAACCCCGGTCATCCGTGCTCACGAGTTGCAGCAATGTTTCCAGACCGTGGATAGCGCCAAGATCGGTGGGTGCGGTCAGTACAACCTGCTTATCCCGGACGTCCAGCGAATAACTTTCATCTTCATTTAATTCCAGTTTTCCGGGCCGCTCCACTTGTATGAGGAAAGCGGCGGAAAGGTTATTGTCCTGCGGCGTAACATATCCCTGTTTGTCCAGGAAGATTCCCGTCTTTTCTCCCAGCCGGCGGATAAAACGACTGGCTTCCGCGTACAGTCGCGGATCCGGATGACCGGAAACGGATACCCTGAAATTTTGTGTGATATCCAGCCTTTCCCCGCTAATCTTCAGGTTCCGGGGAACGGGCATGAGGTTATAGGTGCTGTTGATCTGGGCGCCGGAGAACAGCCATCCCGCGGAGAGGAGCAGTACCAAAACATTCCGTATCATCAAAGCCTTATTTTTCATGCACCGCTTTTATTGCCGGATCAGCCAGACTTCGGCTACCCGTGACTGTTGCCTCCAGTTCATATTGTCTTCATTGATATCCTCCCAGGTAAGCACCAGCTTTCCATGAGCGATCAATTCCGCCGGCACCGGAAATTCCTTTATTTCCCCAATTCCTTTTCCATACAAAGTGGGAATAAGTCTTTTACCATTTGCCTCAACATGAGATTCCCCATTGCCGGTGATCCTGATAGTATAGTGGTATTTACCCGTTGAGTCCAGGCCGTTGTATTCCATGCCCAGGGGCCAGCGCATGTCAGTAATCCAGGAAAGGCGTTGCCGGCTGAATCCCTGGTTCCACCAGTTATAACCCGGTGTATCATCGCCATGCAACATCAGGGGATCCGTGATCCATCCTTCTCCCCGCAACACATGGGGAGAGCGGGACACATTGCCTACATCATCGTAGAAACCACCTGGTCCCGGATCGTCCCAGTTGGCGATACGCTGTAAGGCTTTTATTTTTTCCGGTTCGTTAAGCGCTTCCGTTTTTTTGCATTCATCTTCTATCCACCAGCGGTTGTTCAGCGGAATGTCCAGGAAATCCAGTATGGCGCCGCGTTCTTCGCCGGAGGCGCCGTATTTTTTTACACTGGTCTGCAGGCTGATGGATTGATACAGATCGTCGCATAAACGAATTATCTTTTGATGCCATTCCGGATGAACAAGCGCTGTTTCTGCCAGCTGTAAAATACTGTCGGCCGCAAGGATGGCGTGGTTTGCGCCAATGGATGGGGCCTGCAACAAAGCCTGGTTGGCCTCTGTTTCCAGCCGGCTCTCGTAAATAAAACGACTGCGTGTGTATGCATCATAATACGCCCGGAGCAGGCAGAGTTGCCAGCGCCAGTTGCCCGAAAGTTCCGGGTGATCAGTTTCCAGCTCATTCCAGGATGCACGGGTGGAAGCGATGGATCCATTGGCTACGATGGGTCCTTCCCAGTTTTTCTCGAGGGAAAGTATGCCGTCCGCTCCTCTTTCCGCCAGTGAATCGCCGAAAAAATAACCGGCATATTCTTTCATGATCTCTCTCTCATCGGATTTGGGATCCCAGGCCAGCCTGGTCCAAACGATCTTATTCACATCGTCGTGCGCACCATCGGAATAAGAAATGAATCCATCGATATACTGCTGCAGGGCGCGGTAGAGGGTGGCATAATAATAAGGTTGCGGGTTGCTGGCTTCCCTGCCGAGGGTGAGATTAAACGCGGGATCCCACCACCATATCGGGAAATCACATCGCACGTTATGGGTCAGATCAGGATAGTATCTTATGGGATAATTGGCGGGGAGGGCGGACCTTGTTTCCTGTACCGGTGGGCTGCTGGGACCCGTTACCAGGCCACCAAGCCATTCGGGTTTTTCTTTCCGGATATAATCGTACACCGTGAGTGACTGGGCATGGGTAAACCCCTGCAGGGAAAGCCAGGTGCGGGCCTGCGGATGATATTTTTTCAGGAGTGCAGCCATGTCTTTTAACAGGGGCCAGACCAGTTCCGGCGGATTATCGCCCGGATCCCCGCCCGGAAAAAACACGCCATTTATCCGGGGAGAATATTTGCAAATGTCCTCCAGAGTATCTAAATATCTTTTCCGTTTCACGGCATCCTTCAAGTCGAATTGCGCAGGCACCCACATCCAGTAATCAATATCATACTGCTGGCAGATCGCACTGATCTGCCGGTTCATTTCGGCGGCGGGGATATGGAAATGAGGACTGGAATTTTCGTCGAAGATCGGGATGGACTCAATGCTGTTGGTGCCGAATACCACGAGGTCGCGGATATACTGTTCGAATTGCGCCACCGTCCATCCATCGTAAGAATTGGCGGTATTGCGGTAACCGAGCTGGTGGCCGCGTATCGGCTTATCCGGCGTTTCAGCAAGAGGAAGTCCTTCCTGAAGGGAAATACTTTCCGGTTTCATGCCGATGTTCCCGAACCGCATCATTCGTAACAGTTTGCCTGCGCCGAACAGCACACCCCTGCTGTCGGATCCTTCAATCACGATGACTGTGCGGTTCTGCTGCGGGGAAACGCCGATGTAAAAGGATTCCGGTTTTGCAGATAAGGCTGAAAGTCCGGGGAGCTTCGCATCCTGATCGCCTCCAATGACGCCCTTATTGGAAATATTTTTCCGGCGCGCATTTTTTTTTGTTAGCGGGGCAGTTAATGAGGCGGTTCGATTCACCAACAGGATTACGTCCCCGGTTTCGGGGAATTGATTGCTTTGCATCCATGTAAACCCTGTTCTTTTCCCAACTTCTTCAATGAGTATTCGTACCGCCGTCTGTTCTCCATTGGATAAATTACCGGCAGCGGTGACGATGGTTGTTTGTTTGGAGAGCGTGGTTTGTGCGAAAGGGACTACAGGTATCAATCCTGCGAAACAAAAGAAAAGAATTGCCGTATGGAAAACTAGTATTCGTCTCATGAATCCAGTATGTGAAATTTCAGGAGCTGCTTTAAAAAGCAGCTCCTGAAATTCATGAAAACATCTAATCACAAAATATATCTACCAGGGTAGGTTGGTCCCCTGTAATAGCCAGAATTTAGACCAGGGGCTGTTGTTGCCATCCGTTCCATTATAGGCAGTGGGCGCCAGTTTAGCAATTGCAGCGGCAGAATTCGTCGGGTTATTTTGCAGTTCGGAATTGATATAGGCAAACCGCAGCGGGATTTGCTGGCGCCAGGACAGGTAACCGATGCTCAGTGCAGGCAGGCCGGTTCTTCTCCAATCCATATAGGATTCACAGGAAGCCTGCCAGGATGCGATCCATTTTTGTTCCATGATCCTTGCGAGCGTTCCGTCGTAAGCAACCAAAGGCTGGGCGATATAGGTATTATAATCCTTAACGCAACCGGCATAACCGTTCACATCTCCCTGGTAGGTTGAAAAAACCTGCCAAAGATCGAAAGAAGCCTGAACGCCCATGTTATACCAATCCTGAGCGGAACCGCCAACATTCCAGCCTTTCTGGGCAGCTTCGGCCATATCAAAACACACTTCGGCGTAAGAAGCCATCCGCTGTTTCAATAAATCTCCGCTGGGATTATCATAGATATCCCTGCGCATATAGGAAACATAATTATTCAGGGAAGTGGACTGCGTACCCGTTCCATTGAGGTTGTACGAAAAATCATTGGGTGAATAACTGATAGGAATACCAACGTACCTGGGCGATGTATCAAAAAAGCTTTTTACGTTGGCTATCGGAACGCCATAGGGCCGGTCGGTGGCGTAGGTATTGATATCAAACTCTTTGTAAACCGGACTGGAAGCGGCAGCTGCCGCGGGATTGATATAACGGACATTGCCCACCAACGACGTCAGGGTTGTATTATCCCCCGGGGCAAATTTGCTCTGGTCCAACACGGATGGGGTTACAATCGGTTCCGCCATGATCACGATGCGCGGATCTTTCAGGGCGTCCATTTTTTTCACCAGGGTAGCACACATTTTATTCCGGTTGTAATTGGAGTTACCGGTAAATACAGATGATTTCTGGTAAGATGAATTTTGATCAATACCCGGGAAGGGCATGGCCCAGTCGTCGTCGTTGCTGGCAAAAACTTTTCCGACCAGCGCTTCCACGTCTGCCTGCACATTCTGTTTAGCCGAAAGACGCATATAGTATCTTAACAAAAGCGTATTGGCCAGTTTGGTCCATTTTTCAGGATCGCCGCCATAAAATACATCCGCGCTCATGGTTACCCCGGTAATTTCCGGATGATCGCCCGTAGCACCGGTAAGAAAAGGAATTGCTGCCTTCAGATCGGCAATAACGCTGGCATAAATCGCCTGCTGATCGTCAAATACAGGGAATTGGTTTTCCGCCCCATTCTGTGTTCCTTTCAGGGCCATGGAATCCGGCGCATCGCCCCAGAAATCAGCAATGACGCCATAATTAAAAGCACGCATGATCAGTCCCACGCCCTGATGGAAATTCCAGCCAAAATCAGCCGCTTTTTGCATCATCAGTTTGTTGTCCCTCAGCGTTCCGTAATTGCCCGTCCAGTCAACAGGATCCCAATTGTAAAAGCTGTAGCTGTTACCAAATGCATCCTGGTAGGTCTGCTGCATGGCGCCGGACATATTACCTGAACCCTGGTTTCCGTAAAACGTGGCGGATGAGGTCAATACCTGTGTCATCAGGTAATCCGGTGCGGCGTTAGCCGGTGTAATATTGTTTGGATCCGTGTTCAGGACGGAAAATTTCTTACAGGAGAACAGGAGAATGGTTGCTGCAAGAAACCCGACCGATATTTTTAAGATTCTTTTCATCTTCGTTGGTTTTTTGATTTACGATTATTTAAACTAGAACCGAACACTCAGTTTAACACCCATAGGAATGCTCCAGGGCCTGATGTTATACCGTTCGATCCCTTGTCTAAACTGGGAACCATTTCCCTGAGCACCGGTCTGGAATTGAAATGCGGCTTCAGGATCTATACCCACTTTGGCCTTTGTCCATAAAACAATATTCCTGGTGTAAACGCCGAGGGAAATCCCCTGTACTTTTAAAGCGTTCGATAATCTCTTGGGGAGTTCCGCAGTCAGGGTCAGTTCCCTGAGCTTGATATACGATGCATCAAACATGCTCATGCGGGCGAAATTCCAGCCTGCTGTGGCAGCATCTTCATAGCTATCCAGTTTGGTGAGGCTCAAATCGCCCAGATTCTCGGTATAACCACCGTTTCCATCATCGTAAACACCGGGAAAGAATGCGCCATCGTCAATGGTAATATTTCCGTTGGCCGTATAGGGAAATCCACCTTTTGCCGTTGTAGGACCTCCAACCAAATGGAATTGCTGGAGACCGTGAAACATAATGTATTTGCCGGGATTTGATTTTAAGAAGGCAGGGATATCAGCCTTGTTGGCAGCGGGGATCGGCATACCCATATTGGTCTGCCGGGCCATGGCAGCATCAGACTGCATATACCGGAACGTCTGGGAGAAGAAGGTACCGCCCAGCCGCATATCGAAACTCATCGAGAGCGTCAGCATCTTGTAAGTGACGGACGTCTGCATGCCCATCAGCAATTTCGGATTGTAATTCCCAACCACTTCTTTGTGCTGAAAGTCACCGCCGCCGGCTTTTTGATATTGGCCGTCGTTATCCAGCAGGGGATAGCCAAAGTAAGGCGAGCTTTTATCGGTTACGGTAGCAATCACATTATCCCACAGTTGGCCGAGTTTTCCATCACTGATCACAGGAGAGCCATCCGCATGAAAATTGCCCGGTATGGCCTGTCCTTTGGCATAGGTCCATGATCCGCTGTTGCCATCCTGCCAGAAGGAGAAATAAGGTACTCCGTTGGCGAGGGAAATAATATAGGAATTATTCTTGGTGTAATTCACACTCATATTCCAGGTCCAATCCCTGTTGGAAATGATGGTGCCGCCGAGTTGCAGTTCAATACCCTGGCTGCGAACAAGACCCGCGTTGATCTGCCGCTGGGTAGATCCGGAAGAAGGCGGTGTGCTGATACCCAGGATCTGGTTTTTGTTATCGGACTGATAAATGGTTCCTTCAAAACGAAGGCGGTTTTTAAACAGATTCAGGTCAATCCCGAATTCCGTTGAAACCGCTTGCTCCGGTTTGAGTTCCGCATTCTTCTGAACAGAAGAAGTAAATTCGGTAACATTGCCCCCGTAGCTTCCTATGCCCACGGTGCCATAGAGGTTATAAGGATCAGTATCCTTACCCACACTGGCCCAGCCGCCGCGCAATTTGAACAGGCTGATATCGTCTCCCATATGGAAGATATTGTTCAGCAGCAAACTCAGCGATGCAGAAGGATAGAAATAAGAGAAATTATCCGTTGGCAAAGTGCTGGACCAGTCATTTCTTCCGGTCAGATCCAGGTAAGCCCAGTTCTTATATCCCAGGGATGCCGTGGCGTACGCACTGTAAATCGCTTTCTCATTGTAACCTCCGTTTGACCTCAGATTGACCGGTGCGATGTTGGACAGGTTGAAGAATTCAGGGGCAATGATGCCTGCCTTGGATTGGGAGTAACTCTGGAACGAGGAGTTATAAGCATATTGAATATTTCCACCCACCGAAGCGGACAAAGAAAGATCCTTAAACGCGTTCGTGTAGGTAGCGAGGAAATCGGTATTGCTTTCGGTATTGTAAATCTTCGTTATCCCGTAATACCCGTTGAGCTCACTGGTATAACTTTTTGAGATCCTGGTTTCCCGGTTTTCACTCAGCAGATCCTGGGAGTAACGCAGGAATGCACTGAAGTGCGGATTGAACTGGTAATCCAGTTTTACATTCCCGAAAAGACGGTTGCGCAGGAAACTGTTCTTTACCTGGTTCACGGTAAACCAGGGATTGTTATCAAAGTTATCTCCTTCTGGTTGGGGTACCGTCGGATCTGCGTCCACACCTACGGGCGGAATCGCCTTTCTTTGTTGAATGCCGGGCGTGAGCCAGTAGTTTTTCATCTGGCGGATATCGATACTGGGAGACAGATATGCTACGTTTTGTAATACGCCGCCGTTGTTGCCGGCAATGACATTATTCGAACTGGACCGGGTATAATTCAAAGAAGAGCTTACTCTTAAAGCTTGGTTGATCTTATGCTCGATGTTCAGGGACAGATTGTGACGGGTAAGGCCCTCCGTGGGAATGATGCCCCGGTTGGCCGTATTGGTATAAGACAAGCGGTAGTTGTCTTTTTCGGTTGCATTTTCCACGGAAATGCTGTTCACTGAATTAATGCCCGTCTGCATGAAGTTCTTCAGGTTATTATGGCTGACCAGATCCTGCTCTTCATACGTTCCATCAGGTAGCAACTTGCTGTTCCACTGGATCGCCTTGATGCCTTGGTTCAGCGGGGTACCGAAACGATACGTATTTGTACCGCCCAAATCGACAATCTTTCCGTTCAGGCTGTTAAATTCATTGGGCGTTGTATAGGGATCTGTTCCCACCGTATATTCCTGGTTGGTGGGTACATATTTATACGGCTTGTCAAATTCATTGCTGGTAGAAAATGTTATCCCCAGTCCTTTCGCTTTTTTCCCGGATTTAGTGGTGATGAGCACTACCCCGTTACCGGCCCTGGAGCCGTAAAGCGCTGCGGCACTCGGGCCTTTCAGGATGGACACGCTTTCAATATCATTGGGATTGAGATCGGATATGGCATTTCCGTAATCCACATCGTTGTCAGAACCCATATTGGTGGCTATATTGCTCAGGGAGTTTTTAACAGGCACCCCGTCAATGACAAATAGAGGCTGGTTATCGCTGTTCAGTGAACGCATACCCCTGATCACCATGCTCACGGAAGCGTTGGGCGCACTGCTGGTTGCACTGATGACCACACCGGAAACCTTGCCGGCCATGCCATTCAGCACATTGTTCTGCGCCACTTTATTTACATCGTCGCCTTTGATTTCACCGATGGAATAGCCGAGTGATTTCTTTGCGCGGGTAATACCGAGGGCGGTAACCACCACACCAGAGAGCTCCTCTGCTTTTCCGCCTTCCAGTGCGACCAGCATATCGTGGTGCCGCTGAACGGCTATTTCCTTAGTGCCATAACCAACGTTGCTGAACACCAGGACGGCTTCACCATCGGCCACGGATAATTCAAAATTTCCATTTACGTCCGTGGTCGTGGCATTGCCGGTATTCTTTTCGGTAACGGTCACACCGGACACCGCCGTGTTGCTGGCATCAGTGACTTTCCCCTTCACAATAAACGAGAATGGGATCCGCACCTGATTTTCTGATTGCATTTTTTTTTCATGCGACCGCTTGATGATGTACACGTTGTTCACCAGGTTAAAGCTGAGGCCCGCAGGAATCAACACCTTTTTAAGAAAGAGGCCTGGATCCGCCTGGGGCTTTTCTTCCGTTTGCGGACAGGTCACCATCACTTGTTTCAGCGCATCTGTTTCATAACTGAAATAGGTATTGTACAGGTGCTGGAATTTCTCCATAAATTTTTCCAGGGTCATGGAACCTTCCTGGTCACCGGAACTGATTCCGGAAATCCTGCTGCTCCTGGGAGAAAGGGAAGCCACATCCTGCGCATTCGCTGTGGAAAAAGCGCAGATTGCCAGGCCTAACATCAGCGAATGGATAAACCACTGCGGGGAAATAACTCTTTTGTTCATGGCAGTTTTGTTTTGGTATTATTGCACTATCAGTCGATTATTAAGAATCTCAATTTTTATCTGTAAAGTTTGTTCTATTACCGGAATCAGTTTGTGCAGGCTGCTAACGGCCATCACGGCGTTGATCCGAAGATGCCGGCTCCTTTCATTATTAAAAACCGTTTCCACGCCATAATATTCTTTCAATAACCCGGTGATGTCCTCCAGGCTGGTCTGATGGAAATTCCATCTGTCCTGCGTCCAGGCGGAATAGAGATCCGGGCTCATTTTTGATCTGATCAGCGCTTTCCTGCTGGCATCGAGTTTTATTTTTTCGCCGGGCTGAAGATAAATGGCCGTTGATTTATCAGATACCTGTTCCACCTTCACCTTTCCCCGGGTGAGTTCCACTTCGGTTTCCGCAGAACGTGCGTTCACGTTCAGCTCAGTGCCCAGCACGGTAACGACCAGGGATCCGGCGTGAACCACAAAAGGACTGTGCCCCCTGTCCTTTTCCACACTGAAAAAGGCATTTCCCTGTAAAAACACTTCACGGCTTGTCCCGGTTTGGAAATGATTACCGCATTGGAGGGAAGAATTGGCATTGAGGATAACGACACTGCTGTCTTCCAGCACGATTCTTTTTATTTCCCCCGCACCCGTCTTAACGGTCAGGTGGCTTTTGTTATTTTTTTCTTCCCCGGCGGATTTTATATCTGATCTGATTAAAAAATAGGCAGGCAGCCCAATAATAGCCAGTGCCGCCACGGCGGCCCATTCCCTCCAGTTTTTTTTCCAACCGGAGAATAACGAAACGGGCCCCGCCGAAGATGGCATGTTCAGGGTTTGGTAAATATTTTCTTTTATCACTGCTTTTTCTTCCGGCGAAAGTGGGGATACACTGTAGTTACCGGAGGCTAATTCTTTCACCAGCAGGCGGGCTTTTTGAATATTTTCTTTTTGGGCAGGATGCAATAAAAGGTAGGATTCCCAAAACTGACGGTTGATGCTGTTTGCTTCCAGCACCCATTGCTGGAAGTATTCATCGACAGCAAATTGCCCTTCGGCAAAACCAGCATAATCGTTTTGGTTGCGCATCATCTATATACCAGAGAATGGAAATCGGTTTTGATACTCAAAAATTAAAAACTTTTTTCTGCCCGGTTTTAAAATACCAGGACGCAGGTCAGTATCAGCAGGGCACAGATGTGGCTGCGGAGCCGCATAATGGTTCTGAAGGCCAGGTTATTCACGGACTGATAATTCATGCTTAACCTTTCCGCAATTTGTTCATAGCTGAGCCCTTCATAAAAATGCAATTTCAGTATCAGGACCTGCCGGCTGCTCAGGCAGGACATTGCATCCGTCAGCCGCTTCCGGTTTTCCTGGTCACTGTCCATGCGGATCAGCAGGTCTTCCTTATTGTTTTCGGGACAGACCATGGATTCCGCCAGCACCAGCCGGGCCGTAGGTTGTTCTTTTTTTATTTTTTTCAGCAGGGTGTTCCGGAGCACTTTCACCATATAACCCTGGGAATGGTTTACCTCAGCCAGGTTTTTGCGGTAGTTCCAGAGCTGAATGAAAACTTCCTGCAGGGCATCTTTCGCCAGTTCCCGGTTATCCGTCAACCGCATGGCCGCCAGGAATAATTTGTCCACGTGCTTTTCGTACAGATAACCCAGCGCGTCCGCGTCTCCATTTCTCAAGCGGACCCAGTATGGCTGATCTATGTTAAGTGTGTCAGCCATTAAATAATTCTTTTATTAAATGCGAATAACATGGGGTTGCAGTTGTTTGGTTTACCGGCGCAAAATATCTACCTATTTCTCAAAATTTCCAATTCTTTTTTTATTTCTCCGTTATATTTTAATCAGGCTGCCTCCATAAGCTGACAATAAAGGATCATCCGGCGGCAACTCCGTGATCAGATAATCGATATCGCTGATGTCGCACACTTTCATCCGCTGCAGGCTGTTTAATTTTTCTGCGATACATACCACGGCGGTTTTTTTTGCTGATCGCATCATAGCCTTGATCACCTGAACCACTTCCCAGTCGGAGTCCGTCAACCCTTCTTTGGCCGAAAGTCCGTTGGCGCCGATCACGCACAGATCCACCTGAATGGCGGCCAGTTCATTGATCACGCCGGCTCCCGTGTGTAAAATGGCATTCTTTCCAAGATGTCCGCCCACCGAGATTACATTCAGTTGCTCATGCTCCGCCAGGGTAATCGCTACCTGCGGACTCAATGTAAAAAAAGTGGCCTGCAGCTGCTCCGGAATTTTTTTAGCGATCTCCATGATCGTTGTTCCCCCTTCCACCATCACCAGCATATTCTTCTTAAAAAGACCAATCGTTTTTTCCGCGATCTGCTGTTTCGCAGCCAATGCATACACCTTATTTTTCCCGTCGAACGGATAATGAAAGGTTTTGCTCATCGCGCCTCCGTGAACTTTTAAGATCACCCCATCTTCTGCGAGTTCCTTCAGATCCCTTCTGATGCTGTCTTCCGAAACGGCCAGTTGTTCACTTAAATCGGCTGATGTCACCTTGTTATGCAGGTTTATCTCTCTCAAAATCATCTTCAGCCTTTCCGTTCTTAGC
>DASRLM010000014.1:0-5585 GCA_035648455.1 Puia sp.
GCCTGATAGCCGGCGCCAATGGGATCATCTCTTTATCCGTTCCTCTGCAGCATGGAAGAAATCAGCAGTTACCCATGCATGAAGTAAAAATTGCGTGGTCGGAACCCTGGCAATCCCTGCACTGGAAATCCATCCAGTCCGCCTACAACAGGTCCCCTTTTTTTGATCATTACCGCGATGAACTGAATTTGCTGTTCTGCAGCAAAGTGGAAAAGCTGATGGACTGGAACCTGGAATGCCTTGAATGGGTAATGGAAAAATTAGATCGGCCGGTTTCGATACGACTCACGGAATCGCCGGAACAGGAATCGGATCCAGCCTTATGGGAGGATCACCGGAACGAGGTGTTGCCGAAAAATCACGGGCTCTGTATGCCTATGAAATACCAGCAGGTTTTTGAAGAAAAAACAGGATTTTTCCCCAATCTCTCTATTCTGGATCTGTTGTTTAACCGGGGAAAAGAAGCCGGAAATTTATTAGGGAGCTGATTCATTTTGCCTCGTCCAGATCAGCCGCAATCAATTCTGCGATATCCATCACTTTCACCTGCTCTTCCTTTTCTTCGTGTTTTACGCCATCGGTGAGCATGGTATTACAGAAGGGACAGGCCGAAGCAATAATACCGGCACCGGTGGCTACGGCTTCCCGGGTTCTTTCAAAATTGATGCGGGTGGTTCCTTTTTCTTCTTCTTTAAAAAACTGGGCGCCTCCGGCACCGCAGCAGAGGCCTTTGCTCCGGCAGCGTTTCATTTCAACGAGTTCGGCATCGAGGGCTTCCAGCACTTTTCTTGGTGCATCATAAATCTGGTTGCTACGTCCGAGATAACAACTGTCGTGATAAACAATTTTTTTCCCCCTGAAACCGCCGTCCTCCCTGAGCCGGATTTTTCCCTCATCCAATAATTGCTGGAGAAAAACAGCGTGGTGGATCACTTCGTATTCACCGCCGAGTTCGGGATACTCATTTTTTAAAATATTAAAGCAATGCGGACAGGCCGTTACGATTTTGCGTATGTGATAATTGTTTAATACCTGGATATTCTGATGGGCCATCATCTGGAAAAGAAATTCATTTCCCGCGCGGCGCGCGGGGTCGCCGGTACACATTTCTTCCCTGCCCAAAATGGCATAACGGATACCGATATGCTCCAGGATGCGGGTAAAGGCACGTGTGATTTTTTGTGCACGCTGATCAAAACTACCGGAGCAGCCTACCCAGAAAAGGATCTCCGGTTCTTCTCCTTTTGCGAAAAGCTCAGCCATGAGCGGTATGGCCATAAGGAATATTTAAACATAAATCTAACTTAATTTTCCTGTGTGCCGTTAAAGGACGAATCGGTAATTTTAATCCTCAATAACCATTATGCCATCCGATGATAAAATGCTCCTGATCCGAAACTATGACCTTTGGTGTAACCTGAGTGATCAGGATTATAAGGACCTGAATATTGAACATCATTTCCTGGAAGTTCCAAAAGGGGAATACATCTATTTTGAGGCCTACAATCACAATAAGATCTATTTCGTCAAAGAAGGGTATATACGGATCGGATACATCGATGCGGCGGGAAACGAAAAAGTGAAGGAGATCATTCAGAAAGGCGAATTATTTGGCCAGTTTACCCTGGAAAGAAATAACCTCCATGGAGAATTTGCCCAGGCCTATAAACAGGATGTGAGCCTCTGCGCGTTTCGCATAGATGATTTTGAAAAACTGCTGCAAAAAAGACCCGACCTGGCCCTGCGCTACAGTAAACAGGTGGGGGCCAAACTCAGGAACATTGAAAACCGGCTATTGAACCTGCTGAACAAGGATGTTAAAACCCGGCTGATTCATTTTTTCTGGCAGCTGGTTGAGCAGAAACTGGGAGAAAACCAGCCCGAAGGTTTCTGTATTCCCAACTACCTGAAACATGAGGACATCGCCAACCTGATCGGATCCAGCCGTCAAACTGTCACCACTATGATTAATGCACTGGAAACCGATGGCATACTTTCCTTCAACCGGCAACAGATCTGCTACCTCAATGTTAAAAAATTACAAAAACTCGTGTCTGTCAATTAAATGACAATTGTCGTTGTCACGAAAATCTAATTTCGTTAACATGTATTTTTGTGATGATCAGATTGCCAACCCAAAACACAATCATGAGAATTTTCGTATGGTTATCAGGTTTCCTGTTAATAATGACGTTTGGTTTTGCTCAATACCACCCTGTGGAATCCGGATCGAAAGTTCAGTTTACCATTAAGAACTTCGGGTTCAATGTCGGTGGTTCCTTCCGCGGTATACGGGGAAATATCCGTTTCAACCCGGATAGCCTTTCCGGCGCCCGGTTCGAAGTAACCGTGGAAGCCTCCACAATCAATACAGATAATGATTTACGGGACGGACATCTCAGGGAAGACAACTACCTGGATGTAAAAAACCATCCGCACATCAGATTCGTATCTGAAAATGTCCGCGACAATAAAAGAAAAGGAGAATACGAAATGACCGGTAAATTAACCATCAAGGATAAAACCAGGTCCATCAGCTTTCCCTTTACAGCTGCGGGCTCCGGAAAGGGTTATCTCTTTACCGGCAGTTTTAAAATCAACCGGAAGGATTTTGATATTGGCGGCTCCAGCACCATTTCAGATAACCTGACCGTTAGCCTGAAAGTATTGGCAGATTAAAGGCTTAGGTATTTTTCCAGGCATCGCGTTCCTCCGGATTGAATTTCCAGGGGGCAAAATTATTCTCTATATTACTGAAAAGGGCATTCCATTCCTGCGGTGCCTTGCTTTCTTCCATTACCAGGTATCGCCGCATTTCGATAATGATTTCGAGGGGACTGATACTCACCGGGCATTCTTCCACACAGGCATTGCAACTGGTGCAGGCGCGCAATTCTTCCTCACTGATAAAATCGTTGAGCAGTTTTTTGCCATCGTCCCTGAATTCCCCGTTGCTGCGGATATTCCTGCCAACATCCTCCAGCCGGTCTCGCGTATCCATCATGATCTTCCTCGGGGATAATTTTTTCCCGGTAATATTGGCGGGACAGGCCGCTGTGCAACGGCCGCATTCCGTGCAGGCATAAGCATCGAGTAAATTCCGCCAGCTCAGATCAAACACATCGCCGGCCCCAAATTTTGCCGGAGCTGCAGAGGAAGCGGGGGCCAGTTCCGGTTGCATCGCATACAATACTTCCTGCTGCACGGATTTCATGTTTCTGATCTTTCCCTCCGGCTGCAGCCGGGCATAATACGCATTGGGGAAGGCCAGCAGGATGTGCAGGTGTTTGGAAAAGGGCAGATAATTCAGGAAGGCAAAAATGCCGGCAATGTGCAGCCACCAGCAGGTTCTTTCCAGGCCTGCCAGCCGGGCATTCGAAAAACCATTCAGCAGGGGATGGAGCCAATGGGAAAAAGCAAAATTCCCCGTCAGGTGCCGGGCATATTCACCATAATTCCTTTGCTGCAATAAGGTGTCCGATGCATTAAAAGTGAGAAAAAGCGCCATGAGCAGAATCTCGGTAATCAGGATATAGTTGGCATCGGAGCGGGGCCATCCATCCAGGTCGTGACTGATAAACCGCTTGAGTTTTAAAAGATTCCTTCTGCACAGAAAAATCACACATCCTGTTAACACCGCCAGGGCAAGAAACTCGAATCCATTGATCAGGATCTTATACAGCGCGCCTAACGGCAGGGAAAACAGGCGGTGCGTACCCAATATACCATCCAGAAAAATTTCCAGCACTTCCAGATTAATGATGATGAATCCGGCATAGATGAAAAAGTGCATTACGGCAACCAGCGGATTGCGGAACATTTTCTTCTGGCCAAAGGCGAGCAGGAGCAGGTTTTTCCACCTTCGGGCAGGCCGGTCAGTATAATCTTCCGCTTTACCCAGCAGGATGTTCCTGCGGATCCGGCGCACCTGAACGGAAAATAAAATAATGGCGGATCCTGCCAGTAAAATAAAAGCGACCTGTTGAAGAATCGGCATCCTCCTGTATTATTTCCCTAAGATATACAGGATTTGCAGGATTTGTGATTTTCTTTACCTTGAGATATGGATAAGAATTATATACTGTCGCCCGAAACAGCATCCCGGAAGCTCAGGAGAATGGCTTATGAAATACTGGAAAATAATTTTGCCGAAAAGGAAATCATCCTGGCGGGTATCCGGGTAAACGGAAGTGTGATAGCCCGCAATATCCAGGCCCTGCTGAAAGAAATTTCAACATTGTCCACCCAACTCCTCACCGTTAACCTGAACAAACAGAAACCCCAGCGGGTGACCCTGGATAAAGAGCTGTCTTTCGACAATAAAGTGGTTCTCCTGATTGATGACGTTTCCAACAGCGGCAAAACGCTTTTATATGCATTGAAACCCTTTCTGGAGGCGGACCTGAAAAAAATCCAGACCCTGGTGCTGGTGGAAAGGAGACACAATACCTTTCCTGTAAAACCCGATTACGTGGGCCTGTCCGTGGCAACCACCCTGCAGGAGCATATTATCGTGGAAGTGGAAGGTGATCAGGTAAAAGGAGCATGGCTGGAATAGTCTGAAAATAGGCCCTTTCTTATTGGCCAATGCCTGCTGTTTCACTACCTTTGTGCCCTTGTAAATACAAGGGTTTTACAGGGCCTTTAAAAAATATGGAAGATCAAATCATACCGGAAGAAACGCAGGACAATAACCGCATTGTACTGATCAATATTGACGAGCAGATGAAAACGGCCTACATAGATTATTCTATGTCGGTTATTGTGAGCAGGGCGCTGCCCGACGTGCGCGACGGATTGAAACCCGTTCACCGCCGCATATTGTATGGGATGAGGGAACTGGGCAATTACAGCAACAGACCCTATAAGAAAGCTGCCCGTATCGTGGGTGAAGTGATGGGTAAATACCATCCGCACGGCGATGCGGCCATCTATCATACCATGGTGCGCATGGCCCAGGAATGGAGTATACGATACGTGCTGGTGGACCGGCAGGGGAATTTCGGTAGTCAGGATGGCGATGGGCCTGCAGCGATGCGATATACAGAAGCCAGGCTGCACCGGCTTGCCGAGAGCATGCTGGAAGATATTGAAAAAGAAACCGTGGATTTTCAGCCGAATTTTGATGATTCGCTTACGGAACCCGTGGTTCTTCCTTCGCGCATTCCCCAACTGCTGATCAATGGCGCCAGCGGCATCGCGGTGGGCATGGCTACCAATATCCTGCCCCACAATCTGTCTGAGGTAATTGACGGTTGTGTTGCCTACATTGACAAGCGGGACATCGGCATTGATGAAATCATGCAGCATGTGAAGGCACCGGATTTTCCAACCGGTGGCGTGATCTATGGAATGGAAGGCGTAAAGCTCGCCATGCACACGGGACGCGGCCGCGCGGTGCTTCGCGGAAAACTGCATGTGGATACAAAACCCAGCGGCAGGGAACAGATCGTGATAACCGAAGTGCCTTACCAGGTAAACAGGGACGGATTGTGTGACCGGATCGGCCAGCTGGTGAATGAAAAGATCATTGAGGGCATTACCCATGTAAACAATGAGTCAAATGAAAAGGAGGGCACCCGCAT
>DASRLM010000015.1:0-3007 GCA_035648455.1 Puia sp.
CCATCCCCCGGAAAACAATTGTTAGAAATTACAAGTCGATGGTCAGAAAAGATCTGGGAAACGAGCAAAATAATAGGTCCATGGCCTTTGACCGAGACGCAAATCAGTATGGGCCTGAACCTGATTCAGCATCCCCTCCTGGTGTGCGGCGTTCACAGAAGCGGTACTACCTTATTAAGAAATCTGCTCGACGGACATCCTGCCCTTACAACCCTTCCGTCAGAAGGCAGTTTCCTGACAAATTTTGCGAGCCAGCTGGATAAAATGCCCTATGAAAAACGCGAATCCTTTTTAGCGATAAGATGGATCCGCCGGCTGGCGAATCCAATCAATCAGCCGCCATACTGGTCACTCGGAACCAGTTCGGAAGAATCCTCACCATATGTGGATTTTGCCCGCGGATTCAGCGCATGGTATCGAATTACTGAAAAAAGTTTTCCTTCGGAAATGACCATCCGGCCCCATTTCGCGGTGATACTCGCTTACGCCACCTGCAGCAAAGAACCCGACGCGGGACTGGCCGCCAGTTACTGGGTGGATAAGACACCCACGCTTGAAAAATACCATAAAAAGATATTGCGCGAATTGCCGCAAGCCAGAATCATCCATATGCTGAGGTCGCCGGCAGATGTATTCCTGTCCCGGAAACGTATGGAGCCTTCCCTGAATCTCAAAGTTTGTCTGCAGGATATGAGGTTGTCGTACAGGATTGCCCTGGAACAATCTCTCAGAAATAAACACCGGTACCTGGTAGTCCGCTATGAAGCACTATGCGCGAACCCGCAATCGGTTGTATCAGAGGTCACCGAATTCCTGAATATTGAACAGCATAGTGGTCTTTTTATACCAACCGTTGCGGGCAAACCCGCTCATGTAAACAGTTCATTCAGCGCCGCCCTCCCCCCAGGAGATATCCTAAAACCAAGGACTTCCGCAAGCCCTGCTGATCTAAGCAATCAGGAAGACCGTCTTTTGTCAGCCTTTCTTTTTAAATCCGCTTCCGGGATGGGTTACCCGCTGAAATCCATGGGAAAATTTCAAACAGCACGGACAAGAATATTATTTGCGTTTCATCACCGTATAGTGTCAAAATTTAATGTGCTTAAATTTCGATTAGCCAAATCCGGAAATCCATCAATCGCGGGCCCGTGATGCTTTATTTGCGAAGGCGCGATCTTTTGATATGCATGCGCGTTCTTTAAGTACCCTGCAACCAATCCATCCTGAGGAATATCCGCAATCCGTCTTTTGATCTGATACAATCTCCATAAAATGATCATTCAGTTCTGTGGTTTATCGGGTAGCGGAAAAACAACCCTGGCGGGACGCATCCACTGTTTATTAAAGGAAAGAAATATTGCGGCTGAAATCCTTGACGGAGACGTATACCGAAAAATATTTTATGCCGGTCTCGGATTTTCGAGGGAGGAAAGGAGCAGCCATATCCGGCATCTGGCTTTTCTGGCAGGCAGATTTTCCGAGCATCATATTATCAGTATAATTAGCGCAATCAATCCGTTTGAAAATATCAGGCGGGAAGTGGCCCTTAGATACCCGTTTGTAAAAACGGTTTTTATTGATTGCCCTGTGGCTGTGCTGATGACACGGGATACTAAAAACCTTTATAAGAAAGCCATGCTGCCCGACGATCACCCGGATAAAATATTCAATCTCTCGGGCGTAAATGATCCGTTTGAAGCCCCCGGGAATCCTGACCTGGTAATCAAAACCGATACAGAATCAGTGGAAACATCTTCCGGAAGACTGCTGCAATTTATTTTATTGCATTATACAACTCCCCGTTCAGTGCCTTTATCTTTTTGATTTTTAATACCCTGCGGCCATGCCATCTTTTCGCGGGTCGGATGCCCCGTGATAGACATGTTGTTTTGAATCGAATTTTATACATTGGTACCCACCAAAGCTTCCCGGTGAACCTGCAGCCACCTTATACCCCATTTGCAATAATGCAAGAATCGTTTTTTCAGAAAATCCGGATTCAAGATAGATTGTGCCGACCCCTTCACCCATTTTGCCCGTTGGCTCAGAAGAACCTTCGTGATCTATTCTCGGGGCATCCCCCGCATCCTGTATATTCATACCAAAATCAATTATGTTCATCAGCACTTCCACCTGTCCCTCTGGCTGAAAGCCACCGCCCATTACCCCAAAGCTCATAAAGGGCTGATCATCTTTTGTAACAAATGCAGGAATGATCGTGTGGAACGGACGTTTATGGGGTGCATAAGTATTATTCTGTCCTTTCTTCAATGAATAAACATAACCGCGGTTTTGCAGGAAAAATCCAAGACTGTCGGGCACCAATCCCGAACCAAAAGCAGCGGAATTGCTTTGAATAAGTGATATCATATTCCCATCCCAGTCTGCGACTGTCAGATAAACGGTTTCCCCGGTTTTCAGGGCGCTATCATCACCGGCAGTAATATTGGTTAAGGCCTTTTCTCTGTCGATCAGACCAGCTCTTTCGGCTCCATACTTCTTTGAAATGAGCTGCTCAACAGGAATCCTGGCAAATACGGGATCGGCATAATACTTTGCACGGTCTTCATAGGCCAGTCTTTTTGCTTCAGTAAAAAGATGAATATGCTCGGCGCTGCCAAAATTTACCTTGCTGAAATCAAAGTTCCCGAGTATGTTCAGCATCTGCAACACGGTAATACCCTGCCCGTTTGGCGGAAGTTCCCAGACCCGGTAGCCACGGTAGGTTGTGGACACCGGTTCTACCCATTCCGAGGTATGATCAGCAAGATCTTTATACGACAGTTGCCCGCCGTTTTTCTTCATAAAGGCATCTATTGTTTTTGCTATCCGGCCTTTGTAAAAAGCGTCCCTTCCCCCCTGGGCAATACTCTCCAGTGAATTGGCAAGTTCCGGGTTCTTAAAAACTTCGCCCCGCTGTGGCGCCGACCCGCCAGGCATAAAAACCTGCCGGACGTTTGGATTGTTTCCATACTGCCCATTTAATTTAGCATAAAAAAAAGCGGCT
>DASRLM010000016.1:0-3254 GCA_035648455.1 Puia sp.
TTAAAATAAAGTTTGAGGAAGTTATCTTCGTTGAGAGCACTCAAAACTATATTCAAATACATACAATTGAAGGAAAGCATATGACCTACCTGACGATGAAAGAAATTGAGGTACACCTCCCAACACAATTATTTGTGCGCATACACCGCTCATTTATTGTCAATATTGATTACGTAAAAGAGATCGAGCGAAATCGTCTAAAACTCGAAAACGGCTGTCACCTGGTTATGGGTGATTATTACAAACAACGTTTTTTGGATATGATGGACGAGCGCCTGGTCAAAACCAGCCGATCCCTTTAATCGCTATAAGTGCACCGTGCCCGTTCTGATAACAGGTTTTTATAAAGCAGGTAATAAATGATCATTTCCTGTTTGCGGGGATCTACAGGAAATATCCGGTTCATATGCATATGAAGTATGCTGGCCAAGAATTCATGATTCACCTCCTGTCCGCTTTTCAAAGCTTCCCTCATGGCGGACACTGATTTCAGGCAATTATTTATAGTGCGGGACAGACCAAGCCTTTTATAAAATCCGCTATCGCAAAGTGCTGCACTGATGTTGTATGATAATCCCCGGTATTTTTTATTCAACTCCACCCGGGTAGCCGGACCGCCAAATTCCGGGGTAAACCCCTGAAAGCAGTTCAAAGAGAAATTGATCATTTCTTCCCGGCCGGTCAAAAACATTGACATGATGTCCCTGACCGATACCAACCCAAATAGATACGGCTCCAGCGGTATATCTTTTTTATTTTTTGCCAGGAAACCCGCGACCAGTTCACTACTTTTCCAAAAAAAACATTCAGTTAATTCGATACCAACGGCACGGTACCTCTCAATTTCCCTGTTGTATACGCCCACGTGGTATTCACAAATAATGTTGCTTTGCAGGTAGCCATTAAGACAATTCTTAAAAGTCTCCAGTATAACAGCGGTGTCTTTGGGAGCAATCAGCATCCTTAACCTGAGATGCGGCGCATCGTCTTCGTAACGGATGAAAAACCATTGACGGATATGCCCTCCGGGATATTTCTCCCGGAGAATAGGAAGGACCCTGAGCAGTATCCGGTCTGCAGTAAGACGTGTTGAATAAATTTTCAGGTAAAGCCACCCGGAGCCCGGCGGAAATTTACGTATCATCGTATCATTCGTTTTTTGAGAACCAGGGACCATCGGTACATTTATTGGCTGCTCCGAGTAAACACTGCATGAGAATTGGCCTGGCAGGCATTTGTCAAGGACTTCTGTGAGCCGTACTTGCCTTTTATTTTTCACGCATTGGAAAAAAAGCAGGCGGTCCTCTGGTATATCGCGTCTAAATACCAGCTGACGATCACCCTCAGCCAATGAAAAAATAGGCGGGAGTAGACAATTACTATACACATCCGCCAGTTGATCTTCATTAATGATCCATGTTGCCAATTGAAGGACGGTTTTTTTATAAACCACCCTCGGATAAAAGCTAAGGCCCGGGAAAAAAGCACCCAGGTCAAAGGAGAGATTCGTCCTGCCGTATTGGTACGGCAGATCGGCCAGGAAGCGAAACAGAGGCAACTTGTCTATGCTGTGGTTATAGGCACTGGTCAGGCGGGGCATCAGTAACTTACCGTTCTTTTTGCACCATACTATTACTTTACCGCTACTGACACTGACCTGCAGATCGGATAGCCGTACGACATTGCAGGTACCGGCGGCGGCCGTTACCGGAAGTTCCCATGACCAGATATTTTCCCTTCTGTTCACATTATCCGTTTTGGGGTTTGTCAGGTGAGCGATTTCGGCAAAAATGATATCCGGATTTACTCTTTCCTGCGCCGCAGCAATTTCCCGTGCCGCCTCATGGATACAGCCATCTGCAATGGTAAACCTACCCATTAGGGCCGCGGCGTTTATTCCGCCCGCACTTTCCATATGAAGGAACTCTCCGGCGACCCGGAAAAGAACCGACATCCCCATCATTTCCGGATCCTTACTGCCGCCTTGCAGTCCTCCAAGCATTTCCGGACTTATCGTAATAACCCGTGGGTCGGTGCTGTTATGCCAGCATTCCAGCAGCACACGGTGCGCCGCCGTCCAATTTAACTGCTCATTTTCCTCCCTTTTTGAGGTTACGGACAGGGTCTCCAAAAGGACCGGCTGCTTATCGACAGTCGCGGGGAAATAACCAATTCCATAATCAGGGTCCAGCACGGTTAGCAATGGGAGCGTCTGACCTTCGAAACGCTTTTGCCAGGCAGAAATAAATTGTTCCATTGCGGGCATCCTTTCCGGCGGACACAGGGCGTCCAGGGCAAACAAGCCATCGTGGATAAGCGCCTGGTAATTTCTATCGACAGTCAGCGCTTCGGATACCCGGCACATCGTCACGTTGAAGCCGCACGTTTCACCACCCTGCAGGCTTTTGCCTTCACTTCTCAGTTCCGATAATTGATCGGGACAAAATGGTTCTATGTATTGAAAGTGTCCAAGGAATTTGCGTAGTGACGGTTCCCGGCCCCGGCCGGGAACTATCCTGCCGCTTAACCGTTTCAGATAGCCCTGTCCTGTCAATACAGGACCTGCTTTGTGGATAAGCAATTTGCTGCCGGTCAGAAAACCACAATAATCAGCAGCCGCTGCGGCATTTACGCCGGCCTGCCGTTCAATATAAGTTGTTATTTGCCTGGTGCTCCTACCCGTTTCGCAGTATCTGAAAATATCTTTTAACAATGCCGAATAGGAGATGGATTGCAGCAGATGTTCCCGCAGCTTACCTGCATCGCCTAAACCGCTATGTACATAACGATATTCATTCATAACCCGGTAAAGCGTACGGTTGGCAATAAAAGTACTTTCATTTACAAGCTCACATTGTAATAGCGAGTTTCCAAGTGCCTGGACAAACGCCTGATCTGGTTCGGTAAACACTTTAAAAAGTCCGTTCATTACCAAATTTGTCCTTTCACCCCAATTGGCGAGCGATACTGAGGCGAACAGCCCGAAAGGCGTCGGCCGGAAGCAAAACCGGTTAAAGTATTTCCTTACAGATAACTGTTCCTTAGTGGAAATCCTTTTTGCACAAAACGCAGACTTCGCAAGACTTTCATATAAAGACGGGCTGGCCAGGAACAAAGCGGCCCTGAATAAACGATCCTCCAATATTACCTGAATGTCGTCTGTATAACCTTCCGGCGTACCGGAAGGCATACGATACAGCAGGTGACCGGAGAATTTGAACGACATGCGGTAAAATAACCGCGAATACATTTAC
>DASRLM010000017.1:0-10675 GCA_035648455.1 Puia sp.
AACAATCTTTAACAAAAATCGATGTTTATAAGGTTATATTGCTAGTTCTCAATATTTTATTTTACTTTTCATATAATTATTTATGCTATTTCGCGTTGGTTTCTTTACTTTTAAAACAAGAAATCCTTTGCTTTGAAGATACCCTTGCTCCTGGTACAATTCTTATACAACAACAGAAGGCTTGCCTTACCGGGCATCGGCATTTTCACGCTGGATAAATCCATTGTACTTCCGGTGGAAAATGACCGCGATCAGCTTTCCCATCCCAACGGGGTTCAGTTCCAGAATGCAAATATAACTGAGCCGGACAAGGACCTGATTACCTACATCGTTGAAAATACGGGCAAAATTACGCCGCTGGCTATTTCCGACCTCGATTCTTACCTGACCCTGGGTATGGAAATGCTTAATATCGGCAAACCGTTTTACCTGGAAGGCATTGGTACCATTACCAAAAGTAAGACTGGAAAATTTGATTTTTCGCCCGGAGAATATACTGTGATTAAAGAGACACTGACCGCGGGCACACCGGATCATGCCAGAAAAAGGAGGCTGGAAACGATCCGTTCCGAGTCTGCCCTGCAATCTCCGCAAAACAGGAACCTGCTGAAATTCGCCGCTATAGTCGCAGCCCTGATCATCATAGGCTGGGGAGGATACCTCATGTATAAAAAAATGTCGCCACCGGCTGCTGAAAACAAAATGGAAGCCGTTGACAGTTCCATAGCCAATGCCGCTCCGGCCGATTCATCAGCCGTCAGGCAACAGCATGATACAGGGAAAACGGCAGTGGCCACCGAAACAAAACAGGCAAAGGGAAACATGGATTCAACTTTGTATAAATTCGTAATCCTGGCCACCGACAATAAAGCGTATGCATTAAAAAGATACCAGCAACTGATCTCCTTCGACCTGAAGGCACACTTCTCAGAAAAAGATTCCAGTTTTTTTAAGGTCTATTTTCAATTTCCGGCATTAGCCAAAGATACCATCCGGATCAAGGACTCTCTCCGGCGCCAATATGCGCACAGCGTGCATATTGAAGAATAATACGGATTATATTTTACCTGTCAGTATCCCCTGCAATGCTATCCCGCGCTCCGGACCAAATGACCGGTTTAAAAAAGATCTGATTTTTTTCCCCGGATTATCTTAACTTGAATTCAATTTAAAAGATTGAACATGTACCGTATTGCTCCGCTATTTTCTAAAAAAGTTTTTACTTTAACCCTTTCTATTTTATCCATGAATGCGTTGCTCCAGGCACAAAATGAAAAAGCAAAACCGGAAGACACAGAATTTTACACACCCGTTCCCAAAATTGTAACCCCGGGTAAAACAGATGCCGGCGCGCCATCAGACGCCCTGGTATTATTTGATGGAAGGAACCTGGATCAATGGCGTGCCGAAAGTGACAGCACCAAGCCTGCAGGATGGAAAGTGGCTGACGGGATTGTAACCGTAGATAAAAAGTCAGGCGGTATCATCACCCGTCAAACATTTACCGATTATCAGTTGCATATAGAATACCGCATTCCCAAAAACATTACCGGTTCCGGTCAGGCCCGCGGAAACAGCGGCATTTTTCTGGCTGCCCTCGACAATAATGGTGGCGATGTGGGCTATGAATTGCAGGTGCTGGATAATTACACCAACACAACCTATGTCAACGGCCAGGCCGGCAGCATTTACAAACAGAGTGTTCCTCTCGCCAATCCTTGCCGTAAACCCGGTGAATGGCAGGCTTATGAAGTGGTCTGGACCGCACCCCGTTTTAAAGACGACGGCACCCTGGAATCTCCGGCAAGGGTCACTGTATTCCTCAATGGCGTTCTGGTTCAGAATAATTTTGAACTCAAAGGCGTAACCCAGTATATTGGCACGCCATATTATAAGGCACACGGTCCTGCTCCGATAAAACTGCAGGCTCATGGTGATAAGAGCGAACCCATCAGCTACAGGAACATCTGGCTGCGACGTTTATAAACCCCGGCTTTTATTTAGCTGCTGAAACGGAATCCGGCGTAACAAAAACGGCTCCGTCCTGCAATTTTTTTATCAGGATCATTCCCTTATTACGGATAACCGATTTTTCGTCCAGCAGATCCGGATTGTCTACGTCGTTGAACCAAACGAGGTAATTATTTTTTTCCTGGTAATATTTCCGGATCTCCCCCGGGAAGACCCATTGTGGTAACAACCTTGCCGATAGCCTGGTAAAGAGATAAACAGCGTCCCCGGCATTGGAGTAAATCCGGTAACCGGGTTTGAATTCCGGTTTGTAATGCTCCAGGAACTGCACAATCTCCGACTGCGGAAACGGGTCCTCAAAATACCCGGGAATGCCGGCATCTTTTACGCCATCGTAGGTTTCATAAGCTTCGGACAGCTCCATATTCAGAAAGACTCCGGCCACGCCTAAGGCGAGTCCGGTATACAGGAACCTGAACAATTTCTTTTTCCTGGAAATAAAGGATGGAATCCAGAAACTCGCACTCCAGATCATGGGTATGTAGAGTGGCGACAAAAGCCGGTTCGTGAATTGTTCATAGCGGGACAGGCTGGCGGAAATGATCATAAAAAGTCCATAAAAAAGGCCGGTGGCGGCAATGATGTACTCATATCGCCGCTCGGTTTTCCGGCGAAAATAACACCATATCATACCCATTATAAAAACGACGAGTACAATCAGGGTAATGCCTATCGAAACATTCGGTTTCTTGTCTATCAGCAGCCATTCACTCAAAACGTCTCCAAAATACTGAACATTGGTCATCAGGGAATGGATGCTTCGCTGCCTTGCCCCGGTTGCCAGGTGGGTGATCATTTCATTCCGGATCAGATTCACCGCCAGCAGCAACACGGAAACCACGCCGAAGTAAAAACAATGTCTGATCCGTTTACCAACCGATAGTTTTCCTTCAAAAAATATCAGGAACAGGCCGATGCCCACCAAAACAATCGCCGCATACCGCGTCACACAGGCCAGCGATACCAGGCCCGCACTGATCAGAAGCCATTTCATACCCGGGGCTTCCAGGTATTTTTTCATGGCAACCGTGAACAACATCAGCAGCAGTAAAAAAAGGGTTTCAGACCATAACATGGAATAAACCTCCAGCAGTGCCGGGCTCAGTACCACACAACACAACAATACCCGTTTGTACCATTTCGAAGTATGGTAAAACCCGTTCATGATCGTTCCGCATAAATAAATAACGGTTCCAAAAAGAAACCCATTGAGCAGCGCTCCGTATTGTAAGGGGTCGAACCGGGTTAAAAAAGATACAGCGCCAAGGAAAAAGGGATAACCGGCAGGAAAGTCCACTACTGGAAAATCATCGAAGGCCCGGAAGCCGTTTCCTTCCACCAGATGTCTGGCAGCACTGATGTAGGTCACCGAATCCGGAGAAACACCGATTCCGCTGTGCCTGGAAAAAATCTGGATGAGGAGAAATCCGATGGCAGCAGCGATCAGCGAATCCAGGTTGGTGGAGAGGGAAAACAATCGCGACTTTACTTTCATACCGGTAACCGAAGATATAAGAATTTAACTTAGTTTTTTCTGTCAATGTTAACTGGTAATTTCAATTTTCGTTCCAGAAAACCTTTCCCGATGCAACGGTTTTTTCTTTTTTTTCTAGGGTTTATTTATTTTGCAGTTTCGGATGCCCAGGTATTCGGCGGAACGCCGCCATCCGTAAAATGGAACCAGATCAACCTGTTTCCTGCACGTCTTATCTTTCCGCGCGGGATGGAAGCAGAAGCTGCCGATGTCGCTTTCCTGGTTTCCGAGCTCAATGAAAAAACAAGGTCCACGCTGGGTGACCGCGAACACCGGATTGACATTATTTTTCATAACCTGACCACCATTTCCAATGCTTATGTTCAACTCGCTCCATTCCGCAGCGAGTTCCAGCTTACCCCTTCCCAAAATAGTTTTGACCTGGGCAGCCTGCCCTGGCACCAGACCCTGGCCATTCATGAATACCGGCATGTTCAGCAATTCAATAATTTTCGGGTCGGACTTTCCAAAGTCTTTTATTATCTTTTTGGAGAAGAAGGACTGGCGCTGGCCAACAACCTGTCAGTTCCCAACTGGTTCTGGGAAGGAGACGCGGTTTACCAGGAAACCCTGGTCAGCAATCAGGGACGTGGGCGCCTGCCGCTATTCCTGACCGGCTATCATGCCTTATGGCTCTCCGAAAAAAATTATTCCTGGATGAAACTCAGGAACGGCTCGCTTCGCGATTTTACACCGGATCACTATCCCCTGGGATATATGATGGTCGCCTATGGCAGGGAAAAATACGGAGCGGATTTCTGGAGAAAGACCGCAGTGGATGCCGCAGCATTCAAAGGTTTACTGTATCCGCTTCAATTGGCCATCAGGAGATATTCCGGAGCCGGTTTCCGTGAGTACAGGGAAAAGGCATTTGCTTATTTTCGCGATCAACTTCCCCCGAATGCCTATGCAGATCCCAATGCGAATTACGGGAACCGGCACCTGCATTTTGTGGCGGATGAATTGTACCCGCAATTCTCCGATTCAAACCAGCTCATTTTCCTTAAGTCCACCTACCGCCGTCCACCGCAGTTTGTTGAGCGGAATATAAATACACAAAAGGAAAACCGCATACGTTACCGGGCCGTTGCCTCCGACGATCAGTTTTCCTACCACCAGGGTCAGATCGTCTATTCAGCCTATGAACCGGACCTGCGCTGGGGCTGGCGGGATTATTCCGTGATCCGCGTATTGGATCTGAACACCGGAAAGGATCTGCGGTTGACCCGTAAAACCAAATATTTCTCTCCGGACATATCTCCCGACGGACATTGGATCGCAGCCGTTGCTTACCTGGAATCGGCCCATGCTTTCCTGGATATCCTGGACAGTAAATCCGGAAAAATAATTTTCCGGCTTCCCAATCCGGATAATTTGTTTTTCACCTATCCCAAATTTTTTTCCCAACGGAAACTCGTTTCCGCTGTGCGCAACAGCCGGGGTGAAATGGGACTGATGATGATTGATATTCCTTCCGGTAAACAAACCCTGCTTTCTCCCTGGTCCATGCATCCCGTCGGTTTTATTTCGGTTCGCGACAGTGATATTTATTTTACCCGGACGGATACCGCTGTGGACAGGGGATTCCGGATTCGGTCCGGCGAAATATATCCCGCACTTCAGCAGCCCGTCACGGGCATGTATCAGCTGAATGCCGGTTTTGGAAAATGCGCATGGACCAGCTTCACCGCAGTCGGATATCACCTGAACATATCGGCCGACACCGCTTCATTTTTCAGCGGTGATCCGATACAACGGGACGATGGGCCGCTTCAAACCCACCGGATTTTTTCCCTGGATCATCCGCCCTTCCGGATCCCCGATACGATACCGGCCATGAATTTTCCCGTCAAACCTTATGTTTCCACTACGGATATTTTTCATTTTCACAGCTGGCGACCCTATATCAACGACCCCGATTACAGTTTTTCGCTGGTTGGTGAAAATGTGCTGAATACTTTCCAGTCAGAAATATATATAGGATATAACCGGAATGAACAATATAAAAAACTGGGCGTGGATTTGAACTATGGAGCGCTTTTCCCCTATTTAAATGCCGGTGCGGAATACCTGATCGACCGGAGCGGATACTTCCATGGTTCACAAAAAATTTACTGGAATGAATTGGAAAGTTATGCGGGTGCCTCCGTTCCAATGAACCTCAGCAAGGGCAGGTGGCTGGCGGGTCTGGAGCCGGCAGCCAGTTTTACCTATCACCAGCAATACTTTAAAGGCATTTACAAAGACAGCCTGATCAACCGTGGATTCAGCAGCCTGGATCCGTCGGTTTCTTTTACCCACCAGTTGCAGCAGGCGAAACAACAGATCTTTCCCTCTTTTGCCCAGGTTCTTTGGTTACAATATGACCGCGCGGTAACCGGACTGAACGGAAACCAGTTGCTCTTGTCCGGCAATTTTTATTTTCCCGGTCTTTTTCCAACGCACAGCCTGGAAATCCGCGCAGCCCTGCAACAACGCGATTCTTTAAACCAGGTCCTTTTCAGCAACGGTTTTCCATTTTCCCGTGGATATTCCGGAGAAAATTTTTACCGCATGTACCGGTTGGCAGTTAATTATCATTTCCCACTGGCTTATCCGGACTGGGGCTTTGGAAACATCCTGTATTTTTTCAGAATCAGGGCAAATGCTTTTTTTGACTATACCCGGGTTCCGGCATTTCCCGTTAACGGTGCCGGCGTTCAAACCCAATACCGTTCCCTGGGCATGGAAATCTATTTCGAAACCAATTGGTGGAACGAGTTACCGCTGAACCTCGGCATCCGTTACAGCCGTTTGCTGGACCGGGATTATGAGGGCAGGGGGCCGAACCAATGGGAACTTATCCTTCCGCTGAACCTGCTTGACCGCGGCTTTAGTCACCGCAATCCCAACCTGTAGAAAGTCCCGCCCGATCCCCGCAGAACTTCTTAATTTTGCGGCCCGGCAGAAAAGTATTCCGGCGAATCATTCAGCATGAAGTATAAATCAGAAATAGAGAAGAGAAGGACCTTTGCCATCATCTCCCATCCGGATGCGGGAAAAACAACACTGACGGAAAAGTTTCTGCTTTTTGGCGGCGCCATACAAACGGCCGGCGCCGTAAAAAGCAACAAGATCCGGAAGCACGCCACGAGTGATTTTATGGAAATTGAAAGACAACGGGGTATCTCAGTGGCTACTTCCGTCATGAGCTTCGAATACCGGAACATGCTGATCAATTTACTCGACACACCGGGACATAAGGATTTTGCGGAAGATACCTATCGCACGTTAACGGCGGTGGACAGTGTGATCCTCGTCATTGACAGCGTAAACGGGGTGGAGGAACAAACGCGCAAACTCACGGCAGTGTGCCGGATGCGGGATACGCCGGTGATTGTTTTCATAAACAAGATGGACCGCGACGGGAAAAACCGGTTTGAACTGCTGGAAGAAATAGAAAATGAACTTCACCTTAAGCTGCATCCGATGACCTGGCCCATCAACAGCGGAAAAGATTTCAAAGGGGTCTATAACCTGCATGATAAAAACCTGATCCTGTTTACTGCAAATACGCGTGCATCTGATGAAGATGTGGTGAAGATCGGGGACCTGACCAGCTCCGTACTGGATGAGAAGCTGGGGGAAAAAGACGCCGCTTTACTCAGGGAGGATGTGGAGCTGGTTGATGGCGTTTATGGCCCGCTGAATAACCAGGATTATCTTCAGGGTAAAATTGCACCCGTTTTTTTTGGCAGCGCCATCAATAATTTCGGCGTGCGGGAAATGCTCGACACGTTCATCCACATCGCGCCCATTCCCCAATGCCGTCCCACCACGGACGGGGAAGTTTGTCCGGGTGATGAAAAACTCAGCGGGTTTGTTTTTAAGATCCATGCCAATCTCGATCCGCGCCACCGCGACCGCATCGCGTTCATCCGGGTATGCAGTGGGAAGTTTGAGCGCAATAAATATTTTCACCACGTTCGTCTAAACAAAGAGGTCCGGTTCAGCAATCCATATACTTTCCTCGCCCGGGAAAAGGATGTAATCGAAGAAGCCTATCCGGGAGATGTGGTTGGACTATTCGATACGGGCAATTTCAAGATCGGCGATACGCTGACCGAGGGGAAAAATTTTTATTTCACCGGCATACCTTCTTTCTCCCCGGAAATATTCAAGGAAGTGGTGAACAAAGACCCGATGAAAACCAAACAACTGGAAAAAGGATTATTACAACTCACGGATGAAGGCGTTGCCCAGTTATTCACCCAGTTCGGAGGCAATAAGAAAATCATCGGCTGCGTGGGCGAATTGCAGTTTGAAGTAATCCAGTACCGTTTGCTGCATGAATATTCCGCATCGGTCCAGTTCAACAACCTGCCATTTTTTAAGGCCTGCTGGCTAACCAGCAAGGATCCGAAGAAACTGGATGACTTTGCCCGGTTCAAACAAAATAACATTGCGGAAGACAAGGACGCTGAAATGGTTTACCTGGCGCAGAGCGAATGGTTTTTGAATACGGAGATCAGCAACAACCCGGATATTGATTTTCACTATACCTCAGAGATCCATAAACACTAATGGTCCATACGGAAAGATTACACATCGTTCCGCTCAAGCCGGAAGAACTGGATTGCTATCTCCAGGGAAATGGCAGATTGGAAAAGCTGTTTAAACTGAAGGACAATGGCAGAACGGTGTCTACAGATGTGCGCGACAGGGTGAACGAGGTGCTTTTGCCCCGGCTGCGTAAAATGAAAGGAACGGATTACCTGTTCCTTACCTTTTGGCTGGTGGTTGAAAAATCTTCTGGTTCCATAGTGGCGGAATTGGGATTTAAGGGAAAGCCCGACGGCGAAGGGGCCATTGAAATTGGCTATGGCACCCTGCCTTCCCGGAGAGGCCTTGGATTTATGACGGAAGCGGTTGCTGGCATGATTCAATGGGCCAGAACAAGACCTGAGGTTAAATGGCTGACGGCGGAAACGGATAAGGATAATCTCGCTTCCGTTCGGGTGATGGAAAAAAATAACTTTGAATCAGTCGTGCTGGTCGGAAATATGAGGTGGTGGCGGCTACCGGTTTCAGTGCTTTAAAGAAACCCCGGTATAATTGTGCGGCGTGATCTTTTTTAATTCTGCTTTAACCACGGCTGCAATTTTCAGGGTGTCGATGAACGCGTGCATGGATTCCCGGGTAATGCCGTTTTTTCCCCGCGTAAGATCTTTCAGCGCCTCATACGGTTTTGGATAATCTTCCCGGCGCAGGATGGTTTGAATGGCTTCGGCCACAACGGCCCAGTTTTCATCCAGATCCTGTTTCAGCTTTTTTTCGTTCAACAGCAGGCGGGAGAGTCCTCGCTCAATCGATTTCAGAGCAAGCACAGTATGGGCAAACGGAACGCCAATGCTGCGGAGGGTGGTGGAATCGGTAAGATCCCGCTGTAGTCGCGAAACAGGCAGTTTGGAAGAAAGGTATTCGAAAACAGCGTTGGCCAGCCCGAGGTTTCCTTCCGCATTTTCAAAATCGATCGGATTTACCTTGTGCGGCATGGCTGAAGAGCCGATTTCGCCCGCTTTTGTTTTTTGCTTAAAATAATCCATGGAAATATAGGTCCACAGATCCCGGCAAAAATCAATCAGGATCGTATTGATCCTTTTCATGGTATCAAAATGAGCCGCCAGCATATCATAGTGTTCGATCTGGGTGGTGTATTGCTGCCTTTTTAAAATTAATTTTTTTTCTACAAATTCATTGGCCAGCTTAACCCAGTCCTTTTTTGGAAAGGCCACCTGATGGGCATTTAAATTTCCGGTGGCACCCCCGAATTTTGCCGTAAAAGGAATCTGGATCAGCAGTTCGATCTGGTTCTCCAGTCTTTCCACGAAAACCAGGATTTCCTTTCCAAGCAGGGTGGGGGAGGCGGCCTGTCCGTGCGTTCTGGCCAGCATGGGAATTTTCAGCCAGGGGACCGCCAGCAGTCCCAGTTGTTTTTTCAGACTGAGTAAAAAGGGAATGTATTCTATTTCCAGAGCATGTTTCCAAAGCAGGGGGATCGCGGTATTGTTGATGTCCTGGGAAGTTAATCCGAAGTGGATCCATTCCCGGCTGTCTGCATCTTTACCGGATTCCAGTCTCGATTTGAGAAAATATTCCACGGCCTTCACATCGTGGTTGGTGGTTCTTTCAATCTTTTTTATTTCCAGCGCGTCTTCCACGCTGAAATTTTCGGCTATGGATTCCAGTTGTTTCCGGGTAGAGGCTGAGAGGCTGAAAAATTTCTTTTCTGCCAGAAAGAGAAAATAATCGGTCTCCACCCGTATCCTGTATTTGATCAATGCATATTCCGAAAAGTATTCACCCAACTGATGAAGCTGGCTGCGATATCTTCCGTCGAGCGGAGAAATGGCGGTGAGTGGATTGAGTTCCATTATAATCGTTTACCGTGCGTGAAATATTCAGGTTGCTTCGTCTTACTTTTGCAGCCAAAATTAAACTAAAGGCATTGGACAGAAAAATAAGGGTGGGTGCAGTAAGTTATTTAAATACCAGACCACTGCTTTATGGCATAGAACGTTCACCGGTTCTGAAAGAAATGACACTGATCACCGATTATCCGGCCCGCATTGCGGATTTGTTGCTGAAAGATGAGATCGATGTGGGACTGGTGCCCGTGGCCATCATTCCGGAAATGAAAGAATACCATTTCAATACCCGTTACGTCATTGGCTGCGACGGCCCCGTTGCTTCGGTGTGCCTGTTCAGTGAAGTGCCCGTGGAAAATCTGGAGAATGTGATGATGGACTATCAAAGCATGACTTCCGTTGCCCTGGCCCGTATCCTGCTCAGGGAATATTGGAAAATAAAGCCAGTTCTCCGGCACGCAAAGGAAGGATTCCTGGAAGAAATAAAAGGGACCACCGGAGCCGTGGTGATCGGGGACCGGGCACTGAAGCAGCGATCCGTATCGAAATATGTATATGATCTGGGAGAGGCATGGAAAAATTTAACGGGACTTCCTTTTGTATTTGCCGCCTGGATCAGTAATAAAAAACTGGATCCCGATTGGGTCACGGCATTCGAAGCGGCTAATGGAATGGGTGTTCAGCATATTGACCAGGTACTGGA
>DASRLM010000018.1:0-5237 GCA_035648455.1 Puia sp.
GTACAGAAGATCTGCCTTATTCCTGACTGAATATATTTTTCGATAAAATCATAGATCCAGATCTCCGTATTTTCCTGCCAGCCGCTGATCGAAATTTTTTCCCCCCGCACATCTGCTCCCAGGAGAAATTTATCCGCACCATAATTCAAAAGCCATTCCAGAAAAAGTTTTTCATTTTTCACGGCGATGCTGCCAACTGTAGCAAAAGCCGCACCGGAATCAAATACGATCTGCAGATCCTTGTCGGCGGATATCCCACCGCCAAAATCGATGACCAAACCGGTTTTACCGGCCAGCGTTTCCAAAACTTTCCAGTTTTGCACCGCGCCCTGCTTCGCCCCGTCAAGATCCACGAGGTGAAGCCTTTTCAATCCTGCATCTTCAAATTGCCGGGCCACCTCCAACGGATGTTCATTGTATATCTTTTGCCGCGAATAGTCCCCCTGCGTTAGCCGCACGCATTTCCCGCTGATGATATCGATGGCTGGAATCACTTCAATGGACATGGTCAGTATCTATAGTTGAATAAAATTTTTCAAAATCTGTTCACCGGTACCGGCGCTTTTCTCCGGATGAAATTGCACCCCGTAAAAATTTTCTTTCTGAAGTGCGCTGCTGAATCGTATGCCATATTCTGTTACGGCCGTGGTATCCGCACACAGCACAGCATAATAACTGTGAACAAAATAACAGTATGGTTCTTCAGGAATGCCACTGAAAAGAGGAACCGGACTAACCTCCACTTTGTTCCATCCGATCTGCGGAATTTTGAGTCCGCTTTCTTTACTGAATTTTTTCACTCCGGTGTTAAAAATTCCCAGGCATTCCGTTTCATTTTCTTCGGAATGGGTGCACATCAACTGCAGACCCAGACAAATACCCAGCACGGGTTGTTGCAGGTTTCTAATAAGCTGATCCAGTTTTCGTTCCCGCAGGTATTGCATGGCGGTACTGGCTTCGCCAACGCCTGGAAAAATAACTTTGTCGGCGCGCCTTATGGCCTCCGGATCATCCGTTACCTCTGCCTCCGCGCCGATACGCTCCAGGGCATACAGAACGGACCGGATATTACCTGCATTATATTTCAGAATGACCAACTTCACTTCAACGTATTTATGAAATTTTTTGTTCTGGTTTCAATTTCTTCCGGCGATGCCCCCTCCAGTGTTTTGATATAGGCTGTACCGATGACGGCCCCGGCGGCATGGGAACAGGCTTTGTGAAAACTTTCCCTGTCCCTTATCCCAAAACCGATCAGTACCGGATTCTGCAATTTCATATCCTCCAGTCTTTTGAAATAGGCGAACTGATCGGAGAGGTCCTTATTTTTTCCTGTTGTGGAAGAAGAAGAAACCGCATAGAGGAATCCCGTACTCAGGGCATCGAGTTTCCGGATGCGTTCAGCCACGGTTTCCGGGGTAACCAGGAACACAAAATCCAGTGCATGCTTTTTAATTTCCGGACCGTATTCCCTTTCAAATTCATACATGGGCAGATCGGGAAGAATGAGACCATCTATCCCTGCCGATGCGGCATCGTGGCAAAACCTGTCAAAACCATATTGAAGAATGGGATTCATATAGCCCATCAGTAGAACGGGCAGGTGAATTTCGTTTCGAAAACCGGTTAACTGTTGAAAAAGTGTGGCCAGGGTCATTCCGTTGGCGAGTGCGGTGGAACTGCTGGACTGGATCACCGGCCCGTCGGCCAGCGGATCGCTGTATGGCATGCCCAGCTCGATCATGTCGGCCCCCGCCAGCTGAAGCGCTTTCATCACCGGTATGGTACTGTTCAATGCAGGAAAGCCTGCAGTACAGTACACATTTAAAATATTTTGGTCTTTCTTTTGAAAAAGTTCCTGAATACGACTCATAGTTATATAAAAATTATGCGTTCCCGGCCATCGCCTTCATGTAAGTATCCATGTCTTTATCTCCGCGGCCGCTCAGGCAGATAACGACAGACGCTTCTTTTGAAAACCGGATTTTTTCCAATGCAGCCACAGCATGCGCGGATTCCAAAGCGGGGATAATGCCTTCCAGTTGAGTCAGCAAAAAAGCAGCGTTCAATGCTTCCTGATCCGTTGCGCTATGAAATTCAGCTCTCCCCGAAACAAATAAATTCGCGTGTAAAGGACCAATGCCCGGATAATCAAGTCCCGCAGAAATGCTGTGCGGCTCTATTACCTGTCCGTCTTCTGTTTGCATCACCAGGCTGCGGCTACCATGCAAAACACCTTTTTTTCCCAACTGGGTTGTAGCGGCGCTCATTCCACTGTGTATTCCCAAACCAGCAGCTTCCACAGCGAATAGTTTTACATTTTCATTGTTGAGAAAATGGTAAAATGCCCCTGCAGCATTACTGCCCCCGCCAACACAGGCGATGATGGCATCCGGATAATCGCGGCCGGTTTTTTCTGTCAGCTGCGATTTGATTTCTTTGCTGATCACACTTTGAAAACGGGCCACCATATCCGGATAGGGATGCGGCCCCACCACACTTCCGATAATGTAGTGGGTATTGTCCGGATGATTGATCCAATCCCGGATCGCTTCATTGGTAGCGTCTTTCAATGTTTTACTCCCGCTGGTTGCGGGTATCACGGTTGCACCCAGCATTTTCATCCTGGCCACATTCGGCGCCTGGCGCTCAATATCTTTTTCACCCATGTACACAATACATTCAACACCCTTAAGGGCACAAACAGCGGCTGTGGCCACACCATGCTGACCAGCCCCGGTTTCCGCAATAATTCTTTTTTTTCCGAGTCTTTCGGCAAGTAAAATCTGACCAACTGTATTATTGATCTTATGTGCGCCTGTATGACAAAGATCCTCGCGCTTCAGAAAAATCCGTGTTCCGTATTTTTGGCTTAATCTTTCAGCAGGATATAATGGAGTTGGGCGACCAACATAATCTTTAAGCAATGCATCAAATTCTTTGCGAAATCCCGGCTCCTGCGTGATCTCCAGGTAACGGGTCTTCAGTTCCTCCACATTGCGATACAGCATCTCCGGGATGAACGCGCCTCCAAAGTCGCCATAATAACCCTGTTCAGAGGGTTGCTGATATATTTTTGTTCCGCTCATATTTTAACCTTTAAGGCAAAGCGTCTCCACTTTTTAATTTTTACTTTTTAATTTCTTCCAGAAATACCTCAATCTTACTCATGTCCTTTACGCCGCTGCTCAATTCAAAACGGCTGTTGATATCAATGGAGAAAAGTCTTTTTCCCACCGGCTCTTCACTGAATACCTTTAGCTTTTCTGCATCCCCCGACTCTATACCACCGCTTAGGAAAAACAACTTATCCAGTGTCACCGGCTTCAGTACATCCCAGTTGAATTTTTTGCCCGTTCCGCCATATCCTACGCCCATGGTATCGAAAAGGAACATATCGCAGGAATCTTCAAATGGTCTTATGATCCAGGATATCGGATCGTCTTCTCCGAGGCGGAAAACCTTGATCACGTTTACATAGTTGGCAATCAATTCGCACTGATGGGGATTTTCATCACCATGCAGTTGCACCATATCAAGTCCGTATTCATCCACGGTCCGCATCATGTCTTCATAGGGTGAATTCACAAAAACGCCCACTTTGCCGATCCTCAGTTTCGATTTCCGCAATTCCTGGCCCACGATATGCCGCGCGGCATACCGCGGCGATTTCGGATAGAAAATAAACCCTGCAAAGTCAACGCCCAACTCATCAAGCTTTCTCACCTGATCGAGTTGCGTCATGCCGCAAACTTTTACTCTCATGAAACTTCCTTTTAAGTTGGTCAACAAAAGAGGCAAAAGCAATCGCCGGATCGGGTTCCTTCATGAACTGCTCTCCGATCAGAAATCCGCTGAACCCCGCAGATTTAAGTGTGCAGAGCGTTTCCACGTCGCGGATCCCGCTTTCTGCAATCAGCATTTTATCAGCCGGCAGGCCTTTGGCCAGCGCGATGGACCGGTTGATATCCACGGTAAATGTTTTCAGGTCGCGGTTATTGATCCCCACCACGTCAATGGCATCGCCATCGTGGTCCAGTTCCGATTCCTGGTGTATCTCCAGTAAGGTTTCCATTCCCAGGTTCTTCGCAAACTCCGCCAGCCTTTTGGTTTCGGGAACCGTCAGGCAGGCCGCAATCAGCAGGATGATGTCTGCACCCATGGCCCGTGCTTCCGTAATCTGGTATTCATCTATCGTAAAATCTTTTCTGAGTATTGGCAAAGTTTGCACACGCGCACGAACAAGGTCTTCCGTAGAACCGCCGAAGGATGTTGTATCCGTCAGCACGGAAATAGCAGCGGCGCCATACCGCGCATAGGCCGCAGTAACCGATTCCACAGAAGCCGTCGCATGAATGATACCCCTGGATGGTGATCTTCTTTTGAATTCCGCAATGATGCCGGTTTTGGCCGGATCCGCCAGGGATTTTTTCAGTGAAATCACTTCGCGTTTAAAAAAAGGATTTTTTTCCAGCTCCGCAACAGGCATTTCCTGCCTGCGCCGCCGCACTTCTTCCTTTTTATAAACAATGATCTTTTCGAGTATATTCAATTCCGGCATCTTTCAATTTTAGAATTCGCGTGAACCATTCCCTCGCTACCACTTTCCCTACCACCTTCGCTAAAGCTTCGGTGGTTGAAAAAAACTACGGCGGTTGAAAAAAGTTTCTGCTGAAGAAGCAAAACATTTTCAAATTTTCAAATCATCAAATTTTCAAATTCCTTCCACATTTGTCCTCACTGCATCCCTATTAATTTCTCCAGGGCAGCCAGTGCCCGGCCGCTTTCCAGACTTTCCACCGATGCCTCAAAAGCCTTATTATAGTCTGCATAAGCCCCTGTGCAATATAGCGCCATTGCCGCATTTGCAAATACCACGGCATTCTGCGCCCAGGATCCGTTTCCCTGCAGAATGTGCAGGAATATCCGTGCTGCTTCCTCCGGCGTGTTCCCGCCCTGTATATCTGACGGGGAAACCATTCGTTTTCCCAGTTGCTCAGGCGTCATCACCTGTTCCCCTTCGTTGGTTATTACCCGGGCATCACCGGTCAGGGACAATTCATCATAGCCATCCAGGCTGTGTATGATGGCAAAAGAAGATCCGGTCTGCTGGAGAAGATAGGTATAAATGCGGGCCATTTCCAGGTTGTATACGCCTACCAGCTGGAATCTGGGGGAAGCGGGATTTACCATGGGTCCCAGCATATTGAAAAACGTGCGGATGCCCAGGTTTTTAC
>DASRLM010000019.1:0-3750 GCA_035648455.1 Puia sp.
GCAGATGACGGCGTGTTTTCCGGGATCAGCAATTCGATTAAGTTCGAAATGGCCAAGGTGTCATACAATTTCCGGAATGCCATCAAGGAGTGGCTGAGTGAAATCCTGCAATTATTGTATGCGGCCGCCTCCCTTTGCATCAATACGATCCGGACTTTTTATCTGATCGTCCTTGCCATACTCGGTCCACTGGTATTCGGAATAGCCGTCTTTGATGGTCTCCATCATACCCTGAATGTCTGGATCGCGCGGTACATCAATATTTTCCTCTGGCTGCCGGTGGCCAATATTTTCGGGAGCATCCTCGGAAAGATCGAGCAGAATATGATCCAGCTCGATATCAACCAGATCCAGGCCAACGGAGATACTTATTTCAGTTCCCTTGATTCAGGTTACCTCATCTTCCTGCTGATCGGAATCATCGGATATTTCACGGTGCCCTCCATTGCCAATTACATTGTCAATGCCGGTGGTGCCGGGGCATTGCTTGTCAAATCATCCAAAATGTTTAACAGCGGCAGACAAATGGTCGTCTCCACCACGACAGCTGGTCTGGGCGTAGCCAGCGACGCCCTGGTCAGCGGCGCGTCGCGAATGAATGAAAGTATTTCCAGTTATGGATCGGCCGATTGGGACACCGGTAAAACCAACCCGCACCAGAAAGATAAAATAATCGGAACCACAAAAGACTAACCCATGTTCAAAAAAGCCCAGGCCATTGATACCGCTTTTCAGATGATCCGTTCTTTCTGCATTGCCGTAATCATCCTTTGTGCGCTGATCAGTTGCTTTGTTTTGTATTCCAGCCACCGGATGGTCAATGAGGCACAGGCCAGAATATATATCCTCGCCAACGGCAAGGCCCTGGAGGCTTATGGAGCCGACCGCAAAGACAATATACCGGTTGAAGCCCGGGATCATATCAAAACTTTTCACCAGGATTTCTTTACGCTGGACCCGGATGAAAAAGTGATAACGACCAATATTACGCGGGCCCTGTACCTGGCCGACCGGTCGGCGAAGAAGCAATATGACAATTTAAAAGAAAGCGGGTATTACACGAACCTGATCACCGCCAATATCAGTCAGCAAATCGAAGTTGACAGCATTGAAATAAATACAGATGCTTATCCCTTTCATTTCCGGTTTACCGGCCATGAAAAATTGATTCGAAGCACATCGATTGTCACGCGCAGTCTAGTTACAGAAGGCTGGCTGCGCAATGTCAGCCGGTCCGATAATGATCCGCACGGATTTCTAATTGAGAAGTGGATGATTTTGGAGAACAAGGATATTAAAACCGAGCTCAGATGAAAACAAATATATCAAAAGCTGCCCTGGTGATTTTCGTTATTGCAGGTGTCGGATTCTCGATATTTATCGCTGCGAGCGCCATCGTCAGGGGTGCAACCCTGACGGCGCTAAAAAGAAGCCTCCATGCACCGCTATTGACACCCCGCTCCTACCCTGACTATCACCTGGAGAGGACAAGGATGCTGATGAATAAAATTGAAAGGTATAAGAAAAGGCTGGACAGTCTTTCGCTCTACGACAGCACCAAATATAAGGAGCTCCTGAAGTTAAATCCGAATCTAATGGAAAATATCCAATCCATTGAATCCCTATTCCATCAACTCATTAAAAAATAAATTATGCAATCTGTTACCCGTTCCCTGGTTTTTATCAGAAAAAGAAAATTCTTATTGATGCTGCCGGTTTTGGTGATTCCCTTTGCCGTCACCCTGTTTTATATACTGGGCGGCGGAAAAGGCAACGCATCCCGATTCAGAGGTGAAAAGCAGGCTGGGCTTAACCTGCAATTGCCGGACGCGCACTTTTTTAAACGCAAGGAGCCGGATAAGCTGGGATTATACGAAGCCTCGAACAAGGATTCGGATAACCGAAGGCAGGCACTGCGAAATGACCCCTACCGTGCGGATTCAATGAAGGAGGGCAATGCGGTCAAAGGCATTTTTGAGAAGACGGCGGAGCGGTTCCCGGGTGAGGATATGGCGGCCAAAAATCTCTCCGGAACCACGCGCCCATCTGCTGATGACAAGGCGAAAGAACTGATGAAAAAGCTGGGCAAATTGAAGGAACAATTAGATAATCCCCCTTCACGCGATAGTTCTAATAGCATGAAAACAGAGAGGCAGGCTGAATACGAGGAACCAAAGGTTTCAGCGCTGCTCCGAAACATGAATGCCGGAACCGAACCGGATCCGGAAATGAACCAACTGAGTAAGATGCTGGATAAAGTGCTGGCGATTCAGCATCCGGAGAACCTTACGGACAGTCTGAAGAGGCAGTCTTTAAAATATAAGGCTAAGGTATATCCCGTAAATGGAGCTGTAAATACGGATAATATCAGTTGTCTCGAGGCTGTCAAAACAACAACAATACCGGCGGATTCATCTGTTACGAATGTACTGTTGGGGGCTGAGAAAGTTGTCAGGTTTTATGGTCTTGATGAAATGGTTACCGATGATCAAGCCGCTATTTCTATTTCGGCCGTTATTCCGGAAACGCAGACTTTGGTCTCGGGTGCCACCGTTAAGCTTCGCCTTGTTTCGGAAATCCTGATCAATGGCATCCGGATTCCAAAGGACCAATTCATTTACGGCACCGCGTCGCTCAGCAATGACCGGCTGAAAATTATCATAAACTCGATTCAATACGAAGGCAACCTATTCCCCGTTTCGCTGACTGCCTACAACCTGGACGGAATGGAAGGACTCTTTATACCAAGAAGTATTTCAAGAGATGCCGGTAAGCAAGGAGCCGACCAGGCCATTAATGGCCTCGGCCTGGAGACGCTGGATCCTCTTTAGGGGCACAGGCGGCCGGCGCTGGAATCCAGGTGGCCAAATCACTGATCGGAAAGAAAATTAAGCAGGTCCGCGTAACCGTTCCCGCCGGTTACCGGATGCTGTTAAAAGACAATAATCAAAAATAAATCTAAAACATTTGTGATGAAAAGACCTTGTGCGTTATTAATCATTCTTCTTTCTGTGAGCGGGTTCTCCCAAACGACCATTCCCGGATTTCCAATAAGCATATCTGTATCGGCCACCAGCAATCTGATCTTCCATTATCCGATTGTGAGCGTCGACAGGGGCAGTCCGGACATTTTGGTGCAAAAGGCTAGAGGGGTTGATACCATCCTGCAAGTGAAAGCCCGCCGGCATGATTTTCCCTTGTCCAATCTGACCGTGATCACGGCGGACGGAAAACTGAATTCGTTTATCGTTCAATACAAGGAAGATCCGGATTCACTGAATCTGTATTTTAATAAACCTGCAGGTGTATTTGGGGAATCGCGGCCGGCAGCTCCTGCCCTGCTGGACAAATCCGCCCTGCTGATTCAGCGGCAGCCGGAATTTTTGCATCATCATATCCGCGCTAGTGAAATCGATCTTTCCCTCAAGGGAATTTATATCGACCGGGGGTATCTCTGGTTCAGGCTCGTGGTTCAAAATCATTCGAGCATCGACTACCGCCCTGAATACGTCCGGTTTTTCCTTCGATCAAAACGCCAAGCAAAGCGAACCGCGCTCCAGGAATATGAATTGAGGCCCTTCTTCAAATCCATTGCGCCAATCCCTGGTAACGGCGGCAAAACCCTGCTCCTCGCCTTCGGGCAGTTCACTGTTCCGAAACATCAGCAACTGGTTTGCGAAATGAGCGAAGAAGATGGGGGACGCGTGCTCGAACTGCCCATCAGCTACAGGACCGTCCTGAAAGCGAGGG
>DASRLM010000020.1:0-6113 GCA_035648455.1 Puia sp.
GTTTTAATGAAGTACTGGCCGTTATAATCAGTATAAAAATAATACGGTGATCCGGAACGGTCCACATCCGGTTTTACATAAATGGTTGTGGCAGCAGGTTGATAATCTGCCCTTGCCACCCGGTCACTCTGGTACCGGAAACTTTGCAGGTCGAGCCAGCGCCACTCCTGGCCGCCGGGAAAAACAGGAATATCATCGCTGTTATATTCGAAACTGGTGCCTGAAAAAAAAGAGGGCTTATCAATATATACGGCATTGTCCCAGCGATGATTCTGCAATACGATCACTTTCATCTGCTGGAAAGGATTGATCAGGGTGAGTGCGCGGCTGTTTACCGTGAACTGTATTTTCTGGTGTGTTTGGGAAATCTGGGGGTTCATGGGCTGGAGGAACTGACCCGAAACAGAAACGGCATTCTCCGCCACCAGTAGTCTCCTTGTAAATGCCAGTTTGGATGTGTCGTTATTCAGGAAAACCTTTAACAGATAATTACCTGAACGGGTGATTACGGATCCCTGTTCCGGCAACACGGCATGATAATGCGTATACCGGGTCAAAGCCACGGAGGAATAATGGTAACTGGATATGGGGTTTTGTTCAAATCCCCGGATATAATCAAAACTGCTCACCTGAACTGGTGTCCAGTCTGCATTACACAACTGATAGGTATAATAATAATTTTTGTAATTCGCATCCAGGTCGTCGAATTCCAGGTCGATCTTTTCCCCGCCGTTGAGTTCGATCACCGGATAGGCAAGCTGGTTGCCGTGCAGATACAACTGAACCGTATGAATATTCGGCATATAAATAGAATCCGGTGATTGCGCGGGCAACGCACCGTAAATCCAAAGCAAACATATCATCAACAGGTATTTCATCGTATTTTACTTGTTGCAATGATAACGCAATTCCCGAAAAAACTTTTCTGGCACCTGCGGGAAGGCTATTTTTGATCTGAAAACGCGTGCTATTTGAACTTATCTTCTTTTATAGCCGGGAGAATTGCTTTTAACCGGCAACATTCCTCATCCCGGTTCATCATCCGGTTTGCCATAGCGGCCACAGCCATCAGTGTGATGGCCATGATCCTGACCATAGCGTTTACCAGGGGTTTTCAGGATGCCATTGCCCAGAAAATGTTTGGGTTCATGGGTCATATCCGCGTGCAGCATTTTGAACCGGAGAAGGTGGATATTGCTGAAGAACAGCCGGTTACCGCCAATGATACCGTGTTGCAGGCCATTCGCAGGGACCCTGAAGTATTAATTGCCCAACCCTTTGCCACTAAGTACGCCATTGCAAAGGGGCCCGAGAGTTTTGAGGGACTGCTGCTGAAGGGCGTCAACAAACACTATGATTTCCGGAACCTGCAGGGCTTTCTGAAATCAGGCCGCTGGATCAACTTTCCGGATACCACCTACAGCAGTGAAATTGACCTTTCCTCGAATACGGCAGACCAGCTCAACCTTCGTGCCGGTGATCAATTATACATATATTTCATTCAGCCGGATGGATCCAAACGGGTGCGGCCCATGAAAGTGGCCGGCATCTTCAAAACGGGCGTGGAAGATTATAATCAGATTGCGGTGGTGGACATCCGGATGATCCAGCGGCTGAACAACTGGCAACCCGATGAAATCGGCGGATATGAGATCTTTATAAAGGATTATCAGATGGCCGACTCCATCAGCAACCGCATATTTTTTGCGCTGCCCCCCGGGTGGAACAGCCGTTCCATTCCGGAGATCTACGGAAACATCTTCGACTGGCTGAATCTGCAGGATACCACCGTTGTTATTGTGATCATCATCATGATTCTGGTGGCCATACTGAACCTCATTACCTGCCTGATCATCCTGCTGCTCGAGCGGACTCATATGGTCGGCCTGCTCAAATCATTGGGATCCCGTGATCAGACCATCCAGCAAATTTTTGTTTTGCATGGGGCCATCATCACTTTCGGGGGTTTGATACTGGGAAATATACTCGGATTATTGATTTACTGGCTCCAGCAACGATACGGGTTCATCACCCTGCCGGAAGACTCCTATTTTATTTCCACTGCCGCAGTTAAGATTACCTGGCAGCAACTGGTTTGGGTAAACCTCGGCACTTTCCTGATCTGTTTTGCGGTATTGCTCATTCCCAGTTTTCTGATCATACGAAGGATCAGTCCTGTAAGAGCACTGCGTTTCGATTAATCTGTTTGGACCAGGGACAGGATGATGCCCGTGGCCACGGCCGCATTGAGTGATTCCGCGGCGCCCTTGCGCGGGATGCGGATGCGGTGGCCGGCCAGGGCCGCCAGTTCTTTGCGGATGCCCCTGGATTCGTTGCCAATCAGGACCAGGACTTCCGGTATCCGCAATACGCTTCCCAGATCTTCACCATCCAGCATGGCCGCATACAAGGGGATACCCGGACGGGATCTTGCATAGTCCTCCAGATCCCCGTACATCACTTCAACCCGGGCAATGCTCCCCATGCTGGATTGGACCACTTTCGGATTAAAGGCATCGGCGGTACCGGAACTGCACACGATTCGCTGAACGCCGAACCAGTCTGCCGTACGAATGATGGTGCCCAGGTTTCCCGGATCCTGGATCTCATCGAGCAGGAGGGTAATGCCTTTCCCCTTTTCAGGATCAGAAAACACCGGTTTGCTAAAAACGGAAAGCACCCGGGCGGGTGTGGTCAGGAAGGAAATCCTTTCCAGTTCATGTGTTTTGACCTCCGTGATGTTCTTTAAGGGAACCCGGGTTTCATTTTCCAACAGCCAATCCTTCGTTGCAAACAGTTCCCGTAGTGCAATATGCGTGCATGACATCAGCTCCTGCACTATTTTTGGTCCTTCGGCTACAAAAACACCTGCCGCGTCGCGGAATTTTTTGTGGCCCAAACTTTGGATATATTTGACCTGCGATTTTACAAGCATCGGTTCCCCGTTTAAATTCTATGTCATATTGCCGGCAAGTTACAGCTTCACTGATCAGTCCCGCAATCGTTCCGGCGATCCTTTTTTTTGCGCTTTTCTCCTGCCGCGTTCCCGAGGATTTTCAGCAGCATAAGCCTTTTGTTTTCAAGACAAATATAAAGGTGGATGGCAAGATGAAGAATGACCAGCGGCAGGATCTTGAGCTCCGGCTGGAAAGCCAGCTGGACGACAGCCTGCAGGCCAAAACGATCACGGCATTTGACTGGCCCTGGCACCGGCACGTTATTTACAAAAAATTATCCCATCCGCCGGTATTTGATTCCCTGAATCTGGGACGTTCCATTGCTTTCATGAACGCCCTGATGAATGCAAACGGGTATTATTCACCAGTGATCCTGGACACCGTTGAATTCAGAACACTGCATAAGGGAAAGTTTTATAAAAACGGGTTTCCGACGAAAAAAAAACTCAGGGGACAAAGTAAAGAAGAACAACGCGTAACCGTCAATTTCAACATAAAAACCGGCAGGCAACTGATATTCGATTCAGTGGGATACGACCTCAAATCACCGGAGCTTCAGCAGCTGACCATGGATTCCCGGTCCCGGTCCGTACTCAAAAAAGGAACCCCCTATTCCAGGCAGTTACTCGTTACGGAGATCGGCCGCCTGGTGGATACTTTCCGCAACCATGGATACTACCGCTTTACCAAAGACGACCTGTATGTGGAGCATGATACCGTTTTCGCTGCGCTGATCGATCCTTCGCTGGATCCCCTGGAACAGGCGGAATTGCTGGAAAAACTCCGGCTGAAAAAAGAAAACCCCACCATCAACGTCACCATAAAGCAAAGAACCTCCAGGGATACCAGCCACGTATCAAAATATTATATTGGAAATGTGACCGTTTATCCCGACCTGCCCATCGTGGAAGATACCAGCCTGGTTAAAACGGACACCACCGTAATCCGGAATATTAAATTCATATCCAGAACAAAAAAATTCAAACTCCCGTTTATCGCCGATAATATTTTCTTAAGGCCGGGAAGGTTGTATAAACAGAATAATTATTACCGCACATCCAACCGGCTCAGCCAGTTTTCGGCCTGGCAATACAACAACATTGATTTTCAGAATTCGCCGCAGGCGGATTCCCTGCTGGATATTACGCTTCGCATGTATCCTGCCAAAAAACAAAATCTGACGGTTGACCTGGAAGCCAGCCGCAATACCAACGACATCGTGACCACCACCAATCTGTTTGGCACCGGACTGAATTTCGGCATTCAGAACCGGAACGTTTTCAAACAGTCCGTGCAAACCAATACCAACCTGCGCGGAGGCGTGGAACTGGGATCCAGTTTCATTCAAACCACCCTGGCGAGCCTTTCACATACCATTACCATTCCAAGGATCATTTCGCCCATCCCGCTTGGCCGGGAAGGAAGGTTTCGCGCAGCACAGACCCTGATCAACGTGAATGCATCTTATACTGACCGCCGCGCCTTTTACATTCTCCGATCCATCAACGGATCCTTCGGCTGGCAGTGGTCAAGATCCCTTCAGCATACGGAGGGGGAAATGAATGTCAGTTCCACAAGAACCTTTCTCTGGAAACCTTTGAATGTGGAATACACGACGGAGAGCCCGACAGACAGTCTGAACAACATACTCAAGGCCAATCCATCCCTTAAACTGGCTTTCAGGCCGGGCCTGGTAATTGGTCACCAGTTTGCCTATAATTCGGTACGGACGAAAAGAAATATTTCGAATTATTTTCTTGCCGGTCTGGAGGAAAGCGGAGCCTTTCTCGGATTCATCCGGCCACTCGATGAAGGGCCCCTGTTCCGCTATGTAAAAGGGGAACTGGAATTCCGTCACAATATTGATTATGGAAAAAATCAACTTGTTTTCCGCGCCTACGGCGGGGCCGGGTATGCCTATGGCCGCGAAGGTAACGGATATGAACAAACGCTTCCTTTCTTCAAGGCCTATTTCGCCGGTGGCCCCAACAGCATGCGCGCCTGGCAGGTAAGGCAACTGGGACTCGGCTCCTCCAAATTCTACAGCGACACGCCATACGCCAACATTGACTTGCGTTTCGGCGATATCAAACTGGAAGGAAATGTGGAATACCGGTTTCTCCTCGGCACACTGTTTGGCATTAAATTCCGAAGCGCTTTGTTCACAGACTTCGGGAACATCTGGAACTGGAAGCCGATAGATACCTCGGCCCTGGCAAAAGGGAGTGATTTTAAGCTGAACCGTTTTTATAAGGAATTCGCCATTGGCGCGGGGACCGGGTTGCGCGTGGATTTTAATTATTTTCTGATCCGGCTGGACTGGGCGTATAAAATCCGGGATCCTCAACGGATAACAGATCCCGACCAGTGGTTCTATAAATTATCGCTGGGCAGCGGACAGCTCCAGCTTGGCATCAACTATCCATTTTAAATTTTTCGGCTGCTTCCTCCATGGTCAGCGCATCTTCCAGCAGGTAGGAACCAATCCTCGTACGGCAGAGTTTGCTGAGATGGGCCCCGCATCCCAAGGCTTCCCCTACATCCTGCGCCAGGCTACGGATATAGGTACCGGTTGAACAAACCACCCTGAAATCAAGAAACGGCAAAGGACCGGATTTCATATCAAAAGCATAAATGGTTACTTTCCTTTGGTCCAGCACAACGGTTTTGCCCTGCCGGGCAAGGTCATAAGCGCGGTGGCCGTTTTTTTTGATGGCCGAATAGGCGGGCGGAACCTGCATGGTCTCCCCGGTGAACCGATTCGCTATTTCCTGAATGCCTTCATCCGTAATCCCGGAAAAATCCCTGAAATTTCCGGGTTGTGTTTCCAGGTCATAAGAAACCGTGGTAGAACCCAGGGTAAAAGTTCCGGTATATTCCTTTTCCTGGCTCATGTACTCACTGATCTTTTTCGTAAACTTCCCCGTACAAAGAATGAGCAGGCCCGAGGCCAGTGGATCCAGCGTTCCGGCATGCCCCACTTTAACATGCACCAGGTTCCGGATTTTTTTCACCACATCGGCCGAAGTCCAGTGCAGGGGCTTGTTGATGAGCAGTACCTGCCCGGCTTCAAACGGATTTTCCATAAGCCGCAAATGTAAGCAGAAATCAAATCTCGCGGCGTGCCTTGATCTGCAGGTATTTATTGACCACATC
>DASRLM010000021.1:0-3006 GCA_035648455.1 Puia sp.
GATCTGCGCAAGGGGTATATACTCAGATTTCCCGGTATGGAGCATGCATAAACTTTTCATTTACATAGTAATCCGGTTTTATAAAAACTAAAATTTCAAAAACATAGGTACCATCAAACAAGGCATCCTGGGTGGCTTCAGCGGGAAGGTCGGAACGAAAGGAAACCCCTTACCCCAACATTTATTTAAACTGGTCTGTAAGTGAGTTTATACGTCCTGGCTCTCATTCTCACGGCTGCAATCCTGCATGCCTGGTGGAATCTGCTCGCGAAAAGGGCGAGGGGCAAAACAGCTTTCATCTGGCTGATCTATGTTGCCGGCAACATTGTCTATTTACCCGCTGTCGTTTACGAGCTGCAAACCGGTGAAAAAATCTATTCTCAGCCACTTTTGTGGTTTTCTTTGTGCAGCGCCATCCTTCACCTCGGATACTATAGCATACTTCAAAAGGGATATCGAAGTGCCGATCTGTCGGTTGTATATCCACTCGCCCGGGGAGCAGGTCCGTTGTTTTCTTCGGCTGCTGCTATCTTGTTTTTGCACGAGCGGCTAAAGTTAAGCTCGACTCTCGGGCTATTCCTGATCATTGCCGGGGTGTTGATTATTACGGGACTCAGTTTCGGGAAGGAAAACAACAAAAAGATCATGCCCGGTATCTTCTATGGAGTGGCTACCGGTTTCTTCATCGCTCTGTATACAATCAATGACACCCTTGCGGTCAAAAATTATGCAGTCTCTCCGCTGACGCTAACACTAGTCACAAATTTTTTCGGCGCGATCTTGCTGATCCCGTTAGTAGCAAGGGAGAAGAGCGAACTGCAGCGCGAGATCAGGGAGCACAAGTGGATTATTATTGGCATTGCCATCCTCAGCCCCGCTGCATATATTCTTGTACTGGTCGCTCTGAAACACGCTCCATTGACAGTCGTTGCGCCGGCTAGAGAAATCAGCATTTTGTTAGGTGTTTTCATGGGCTCAAGAGTGTTGAAAGAAGAAGACGGAAGGAGGCGGTTGGTCGCGAGCCTGCTAATACTTGGCGGAATTATTTCTCTGAGCCTGGGCTGATCTACAACTTTTATCGCATATTGCAGCGGTATACAAAAAAGATGCCCATTCATAAAGCAATAGGGCCCCTAATGGCCTTTAAACCATAGCTTTTCTCCAAATCCGAACGTAAGTGGTTCGAATATGATATACCTTGCGTAGCGTAGGATTCAAACATTTAAAGGTCGCCGATGGCGGCCTTTTCTTTTTTGCCGGTAATTTGCCGGCAGATTTTGGCAGCCTTTTTAGCCTTGAAAGCCATCGCTTGAATTAATAAATATCCGGAAAAGCTGAAGTCTGCACGTAAAATCAAATTCCTGATGTAAATTATGAAATGAAGCCCTCTTGCCCGAACACGTGTCATTCACATAAAAAAACAGATTTATGATGGATCGCAGGAAATTTATCAAACTGGGAGGGTCAGCAATATCCGTTGCGGGCATTTTTCCGGTCGCTGCCATGGAAAGCATCGGTGAAAAAAACCATGAAACGGCGAAATGGATAAAGCAGGCAGACCCATCCATCGAAACGGCCGATCATACTATCCATATTGATACGGGATTAATCGAAGTTGCACCACAGCGCATTATTTCTACAATAACCTATAACGGTCAATTTCCTGGTCCCCTGCTCCGCTTTAAAGAAGGACAGCGCACGGTAGTGGACATTTACAATGACACGGACACGCCGGAACAGTTCCATTGGCATGGTCAGTTTTTGCCGGCAGATGTGGACGGCGCTGCGGAAGAAGGGACACCTTATATTCCTGCACACGGGATGCGCAGGGAAATTTTTGTACCGCAACCTTCAGGGTTCCGTTTTTACCATACTCATTTAATTGCCGGCGCTAATCTCGATGCCGGACAATATAGCGGGCAGGTTGGTCCGGTTTATATTGAACCCAAAAATGATCCCGGTGGTTATGACCGGGAAGAATTTATAGTACTAAAGGAATTTGATCCCTATTTTATGCGGGGCGGCGATATGGCCATGGATTTTCTGTCCGGTAATGCGCTCCCGGAGCTCAAGGCAATGGGAGAAAAAGCGGAAAAAGAATCTGCGGGTATGCCAAAGGGATATGAAGTAGGCTATAAAATATTTACTATCAACGGACGCCAGTTGGGTCATGGCAAACCGATTCGTGTCAAGCAGGGGGAACGGATAATGTTCCATATCCTGAATGGCAGCGCGACCGAAAACCGCAGCCTGGCATTACCCGGACATCGGTTCAAAGTCGTGGCACTGGATGGTAATCCCGTGCCGAACCCTGCTGAAGTGCCCGTGCTATGGATTGGAACGGCCGAACGCGTATCTGCCCTGGTAGAAATGAAACATCCGGGGGTTTGGGTCATGGGCGATTTGTCAGATGATGACCGGGGCAACGGCATGGGGATAGTTGTGGAATATGCCAATCATAAAGGCAAGCCACAATGGATAGCACCCAAACCTTTCAAGTGGGACTACCGGTTGTTCGCTAAGCATGAGGCTAAAGCATCCGAGCCGGACGAAATCATTGACATGCTCTTTACCAAACAACAGGCGGCAGATAAGGGTTTTAACCGGTGGATGATCAACGGTACGGCTTTCGATATGATGTCAATGCAACCCAGGTTTAATTTAAAGGAAGGGAAGCGTTACAGGCTGCATATGCGGAACGCATCTGACGACCTTCATCCCATGCATCTCCACCGCCATAGTTTTGAGATAACCAGGGTCGGAGGCAAACCCACAGCGGGTATCATAAAAGATGTAGTTATGTTCGGCGGCTTTCAGGAAATGGATATCGATTTTACTGCAAATAATCCCGGGTTAACACTATTTCATTGCCACATGCAGCTTCATATGGACTTTGGTTTCATGGTGCTCTTCGATTATGTTTAATCCCGTTGTAGCGCAACCGCCCTCAGTTGAACGGACCGGATATTATGATTAACTGCATGAGCATATCACCACTTAAGCGAA
>DASRLM010000022.1:0-2828 GCA_035648455.1 Puia sp.
GCGAGCGGATAGAAAGCGCGGTTGACACTGTCGCCCAGCGCATTCAGAAAAGTTTTCCGCCCCTGGTCGAGGGTTTGCGTGATCGGCGAATTGCGGGCATCGCTGTTGTTGAAAACGCCGAACCGGATGCGCAATTTCTTATCCACCTGTGCCTCATCATACAGGTACAGGTTGGCATTGAGGAAATACTGGTCGGAATATTCAAACTCGATCTGTATGCGGCTGTCTTTCGTGATCATGCGTTTAGGGGTGTACGTGAGTTCTGCCGTATTGTAGTTGATCACATAGTCCTGGTCCTCTCCCCTTTGCAGGAGTTCCCCATCGATGTACACTCTTTCCGTTCCGGCCAGCACGATGAAATAGAGTTCGTTGTTCGCCCCCGTTAAGCGGTAGGGCCCCTGGTTGCCTTCCAGCCCCTGAAAAACATTGCGGGTAAATTTCCCTTTGGCAACAGCCCCGCTCACCAGTGTTTTATTCGTCACGTGATCCGAGAGTTTATTGACGGTTTCAAAGGATCCGCCGCGAAGCCGTTTATAGAAATTCAGAAAATAATTCTGTGTCTGCCTCAGGTCGATATCGCCCATGCTGAGGGCCCAGTTCTTTTTTTTGAACTGGAGATAAATGCGGTCAAAATCATTTATTTCCGCGGTGGTGCCATCGGGCTGGATGGGAATATTGTTGTCGGTGATGGCGGCAGATATTTCGATGCTGTCTGCCAGGTATCCGCTGATCTGCAGGTTGAGGTTGGAAGTGACCACAGCATCCTGGCTGTTTCCGAAAGAGATCGCCCTGCCGAAACTACCATTGTAGGTGATGTTACCGAAGTTGAAAAAATTGTCGGAACCATATTTCCCGTCTTTGCTGTATACGGAGGGCTGGATGATGAATTTGTCCATCACCTTCTCATAGTTGAGCCGCTGAACAACCCCGTTCAGCTGATAAGGAAAAATCCGGTATTTCACATACACACTGTCCAGGTTCGGCCTTCGTTTCCAGGTGAGGGTGGAATGCACATAATCGACCGTATAGAGACTGTCCCCGATACCCGCAATGGAGAAACTGCCGGGTACCAGGCTGAGGGAATCCAGTTTAACCGTTGAGGCGCCTACGGGAACAAATTTTTTGTGCAGGTTAGAGCTGATCCTGTTCAGCTCGGGGGGGACTTTGGCGCCGGGGCGCTGGGCCAGGGCTTCATTCAACAACCCACAGAAAATCAACCCTATAAGCAGCCCCTTGGTCAAAGAAAACGGTTTTTCTTACAATGCGGAAACAAGGCTTTTATTGTGCCGGACGCTGATCCGCAACCGGATACCTTTAATCACGCAGATCCGGATCAGGCAAATGAAAGGCAATAAAAGAAGTCGGGAACGGGCATTCAGGCGGCGTAACCAAAAAAAATCATCAGGCATTCATCAACTTACCCTGTACGTACATATCCTGCTGTAGTTGCTTTACCCGTTCATCGGCCAGGTATTCATCAAAGCTGCAGAGGCGGTCGATGGCGCCGGAGGGGGTAAGTTCAATCACCCGGTTGGCCACGGTTTGCAGGAAGGTATGGTCATGCGAAGTCAGCATCACGACGCCCTTGAAATTACTCATGCTTTCGTTGAAAGCCTGGATGGATTCCAGGTCGAGGTGGTTGGTGGGTTCATCCAGCAGCACGACATTCGGGTCCTGCAGCATCATGCGGCTGAGCATGCAGCGAACTTTTTCTCCGCCGCTGAGCACGCCTACTTTCTTCATCACCTCATCGCCGCTGAACAACATTTTTCCGAGGAAACCGCGCAGGAAAGGTTCATCCACATCCGTCACATGCGGTGGAACAAACTGCCGCAGCCAGTCCATCAGGTTGAGGTTCTTATCCGTAAAGAAAGGTTGGTTATCATTGGGCAGATAAGCCTTAGTAACCGTGGTACCCCATTCAAAACGCCCGTGGTCGGCTGTTGCATTACCGGTAACAATCTCATAAAAACTGGTCAGTGCCAGGGGGTTTTTGCTTACCAGCGCCACTTTATCTCCCTTATTCAGGCTAAAACTGATGTCGGAAAAAAGCGGGGTGCCGTCATCGGCCCTTTTGCTGAGTTTTTCCACATTCAGGATCTGGTTGCCCACTTCCCGCTGTTGTTTGAAGATGATGCCGGGGTAGCGGCGATTGGAAGGTTCGATCTCTTCGATGGTGAGTTTTTCCAGGGCCTTTTTCCGGGAGGTGGCCTGTTTGGACTTGGAGGCATTGGCGGAGAAACGGGCGATGAAATCCAGCAGGGCCTGGCGTTTATCTTCCGTTTTCTTGTTCTTATCCCCCATCTGGCGGGCCATGAGCTGGGAAGATTCGTACCAAAACGTATAGTTTCCTGAAAAAGCCCTGATCTTCTGCCGGTCCACATCAGCTACGTGGGTGCAGACGGCATCCAGGAAGTGACGGTCATGCGAAACCACAATCACGATGTTTTCGTAGTCGGCCAGGAAATTCTCCAGCCAGTTGATGGTTTCCACATCCAGGTCGTTTGTCGGTTCATCCAGCAGCAGGATATCGGGATTTCCGAAAATGGCCTGGGCCAGCAGCACCCGCACTTTCATGGCGCCGGAAAGATCCTTTACCAGCGTACCGTGGAGGGCCTCTTTCACGCCAAGATCGCTGAGGAGCGAAGCGGCGTCACTTTCGGCTGTATAACCACCCATTTCCCCGAATTCACCCTCCAGTTCACCGGCCCGGATACCATCTGCCTCGGTGAAGTCCGCCTTGGCATAAATGGTATCGCGCTCCTGCATGGTATCCCACATTTTCTTGTAGCCCATGAGCACAGTATGGAGAACGGTCTGATTATCAA
>DASRLM010000023.1:0-2366 GCA_035648455.1 Puia sp.
CAGGACTATAGAGCATCAGGCCGCGCGTCCCATAAATGTAAAAAAGGACTGGAATGAACATTGTCGTTGGTGGACGAATTTCTGGGAACGAAGCTGGATTATTGCCACAGACAATACGCTTCCGGAGAAGCTGCGCGAAAACTTAAACGGAGAAGTCCCTGTTTCCGGTACTCGTGAAGAGGAAGATGGAGCTGCATTAACTTCGCAGAGCTATAATGTTTTTCACTTCCTGATGGCATGCCAAAGTAGAGGTCGTGTTCAAACTAAATTCAATGGAGGACTCTTCACCCAGCAACTGAGGATAAAAAAACAAGACAAAGCAATGCGGTCGGGCATGGTGCAACAAGCAGACAGTTCCTGGCTCACCAATGAGGATGACCGGTTATGGGGACGACGCTTCACCTTCCAGAACCAACGGCTGCTTTATTGGCCGCTCCTGGCAAGTGGCGATTTTGATCTGATGAAGCCCTTTTTTAGCTACTATTCTAATCTGCTGGAAATGCGAAAAGCCATTACCAGGACATGGTTTGGACATGATGGTGCATATTATCGCGAAAATATCGAACCCACAGGGGCCGAACGGGACTGCGGCAAGGATGGCCGTCCCCCCAGGACTAAAATTGGTGAAAAACACGAAGGATGGTATCACGATTACTACTTTACATCCGGTCTCGAGACACTTGCTATGATGATTGACAAAGTCAACTATACAGGTGACATAACATTTCGCGACAAAGTAATGCTTCCTTTTGCACGTGAAATACTTTTATTCTTCGACAATCACTATCCCCGTGGTAACGACGGAAAAATTCGTATCGATCCTGCCCAGGTGCTTGAAACCTGGTGGATTGCAACCAATCCTTCCCCCGATATTGCAGGTTTGCGATTTTGTTTGGACGAATTGCTGGCCATGAAGGCCGGTACTGCCAAAGATCAAACACGTTGGCAGGAGTTTCGTGTTGAGATTCCGGAGGTACCACTGCACACAATCGAAGGCCATCAGGCCATCGCCCCTGCAGACCAATCGGAGAAAAAACAGAATTCTGAAAATGGCGAACTCTACCCGGTATTTCCTTTCCGTTGTTTCGGTCTCGGCCTGGGGACAGGTAACGTCGTGACCTGGACAATGAAACATCGCTCCAATAAGGACGCCTTCGGCGATGGGTGCTGGACCCAGGATCAAATTGACTGGGCGTATGCCGGCAATGCAGATTCAGCCGCCGCCGGATTAGTACGGCGTGCCCGCATCGCCTCGACCATGGTCCGCTTCCCTTTATTTGGGCGCGAGGGACCGGATTCCTGCCCCGATCTTGATCAATTTGGGTCAGGCGCCATTGCATTACAACGGATGCTGTTACAGGATGCATCTGGCAAGATATTACTGTTGCCGGCCTGGCCTAAAAACTGGAATGTAAAATTCAAACTTCACGCCATGCAAAACACAACTGTGCAAGGAGAAGTAAAGGATGGCAAAATAATCCATCTCAGCGTTACACCCGAATCCCGCCGTAAGGATTTGAGTTTTGCAGAGGGATGGAGCTTCACAGAATAAAAATTAATTGTATGAAACAACAGATATACCAAACTGTACGAACAATTCAGGAAGATGGAAAATTAATTTATAAAATATAATTGTGCAGGAAACAATATTTTAAAAAATTGCTTTTAGCGCCGCTATTAAATAAGTTATATGCAGTTACCATTGAAAGGAGTTACTATTTTAGAATTTAGTCAGTATTTATCCGGGCCGTGTGCCGGATTACGATTAGCTGATCTGGGTGCGCGTGTAATAAAAATTGAACGGCCGGAGGGCGGAGATTCCGGACGCCGGTTAGCAATCAAGAATTTGTGGGTTGATGAAAGTTCATTAGTGTTTCATACTATCAACAGGAATAAGGAAAGTTTTGCTGCTGATTTGAAAAACGCGGATGACCTTGTATTTGTAAAGCAATTAATTGCAAGTGCAGATGTGATGATGCATAATTTTAGACAAGGCGTAATGGAAGGCCTTGGATTAGATTATCAAAGCGCGAAAACGATTAATCCTGCTATCATATACACAGAAATATCAGGGTATGGGAAAAAGGGGCCATGGAATCGTAAGCCTGGCCAGGATTTGCTTACACAAGCCATTTCGGGGTTGGCCTATGCTACCGGGAATAGAGATGATCACCCGATACCCTTTGGCCTGGCTATTGGCGATTATCTGTGTGGCAATCAATCAGTACAGGCCATTCTTGCTGCACTCATTCGCCGGCATAAAACAGGCCAGGGCGCTCTTTTGGAATTAAGTTTATTGGAATCTCTTATAGATTTTCAATTTGAATTTTTCACTACCTATTTTCAAACTGACCAACAACATGAAC
>DASRLM010000024.1:0-2367 GCA_035648455.1 Puia sp.
ATTGTAACAGTTCAATAAAGGATCTGGCATCGTGGGTAAAGTGATTGCTGTACATGGTCTGCACCCATTCAGGGGCCTGTTTTAAAGCGATGGAGCCCGCTACAGCTCCCGGCTTGCGCTGCAGCGTAACCAGGTAATGGTTAAGGTCGATTTGCCAGCTATGCCGTTCATAAAGCCGGTGGTGATGACACAGCACGCTATCGGCATCGTATATTTTAATCCACTGGGAATAGATTTTTGCAAATACCATTTTGCCAATCAGGTGATCGGGCACCGAATAACGATTGGTGCCAAAGCAGATCGTCGAGTACTTATCTACTTTATGGTTTTCTCCCGCAAAGCATTCCATGCGGCCCGGATGGGCACAGAGCCCTTTGCGCTCCTGTTCAAGCTTTACTGCCGGGCTATCGCGCTGGTCCGTACCCGGCCTTGCGTTCAGTTCTGACAACCGGCATAACAAATAGCTTTGCGCTTCTGCAAACGTTTTAAAGCTGTCTTTAAAGCCAAACACCTTGCGGCGTATATATTCCACGCTTCTTTCCACATGCCCTTTTTCATTCCCTCTTGCCATATTGCAAAACCGCCATTGGTACTGATACCAACGGCTTAGCTGCAACAGGCCCTCCGTAGGGATCTTTTCATTCTTGCCGGCAAACTGGGCTATCGCTACACGCATATTGTCGTATACCATTTGCTGATAGACGCCTCCCGTATGTTCGAAAAAGCAGATGTGGGCTTCTTTAAAAGCAAGGCTGTCCTGGCGCTCAAAAAGCAGGGCAAAGCGGTAATTGCTGTATGCACTGGTGAATACGGCCAGGTAGTAACGCCGGCTTCTCCCGCCCACAGTGATTTTTATCTCTGCCCAGTCAAACTCGCAACAGGAGCCTTCCGGGTAACCCTGCCGGATAAAAGCTTCCTGGAATCCGGAGACTTTTGTTCTGATGTATTCACAAATGATGGAATAACTAATGGCATGACCGGCACTCAGGATCTTTTCGTGGATGTCTGTCTTTTTGAGCCGCTGCTTCATCCGGCCATCCAGCCTTTTAACCTCATTCTCCTGCAAACAACCATCGATAATGGCCAGGATATCTTCTGTCAGTCTGCGTTTGGACCTGCCAGCGCTGTTATACACAGAACCGGTTTTGAGATATTGATTTAATAAAGAACCCGGCTTATCCTGATCACTCAGCGGGGAGGCTTTGAATTGTTCATATTGATCTATTCTGGATTTAACGGTATCCCTATGGATCTTTAACTTCCTGGCTATTTTCCGGATGCTTAGACCCTCCCTGTAGAAAAGCAATATGATCTGGTGATTTGTCTCCACTTCTAGCATGATTTTGTGCCCCTTTGTTTGACGACAAAGTGACGGGTTTATCTGCTGTTGAAGTGGTACACTTTTCAACCGTTATGTGGTACACTTTTCAATCGTTATATACAACCTGCCGGTTCCCAAACCTGAGTCCCTGCTTTCTGCTGCCATAACCACTTTGGGGTTTGAAATTTCAGATATCGCCATTCTTTTTCATGTGGCCCATCAGATTTATCGGGTAACCCGGAAAACATTTGAGAAAGGGTGACGACCCCGAACGTGCCGTGGGAAAGGCGAAAAAGGTGCAATAGCCATATATTGGTTGAAGCCCCAGACCAATCACCAAAAACCAATCATTTTCAAATCTCCATATCACCTTCACTCTCCTTCGCCAGTTCCTCATCCAGCGCATCCATCTTTTTGCGTTCCAAAGATGCTTTCAGGGCGGTGGCCGGACAATAACCCGATGCGCCGCGCATCAGCAATAAACTCCCGACCGTAAGGCGGATGGCTTTTCTCAGCGCGGATTTCCTGAAGTCCAGGATACCCAAAGCAATAAGCGCACTTCCCAGGACACTGGAAATAACCCGTTGTTTCTCTGAAATATTTACCGGTAATCCAGCGCATTCCGAGATATCATACGTACCCATATACTGATTTTTACGTACTGGTGCAATCCTCATGCCCGGGTTCACCGGACCGGGTTGAACCCACAATCAGGTAAATTCGCTTCATGTATGTAGATCTGAACCCGGGCCAGTAATTCCGCTCATTTTTCACGATGGTATGTCAGGGGGTATAATTTCGCTTTCCCGTGATGAATCAATGCTGTCTGAACAGGTGAAACAATTGGCAGATGAGCATGACGAACGGCCGAATGGTTACACTGACCCAGCGCATAATAAATAAACACAAAAATCAGGATTGTACTCAGGCAGCCGCATCCCAGCTTTCTGGCGACTAAACCAGCTATGAGGGCTCTTAACCAGTTGGGCATAAAATTTTTACATAAAGTACGGCTATTTCAGGAATATCTTTATCCCTGTTGGTGG
>DASRLM010000025.1:0-4480 GCA_035648455.1 Puia sp.
AGAGTATTATGTGCCTTCCCTGCTTGTACAGCCCTTTCTTGAAAATGCCATTAATCATGGCATAGGACCCAGCGACCGGAGCGATCTGAAAATTTACTTAACGGTCAAACTGGAAAATGCCAGGATACATTACCTGATAGAAGACAATGGCATCGGGCGCACGCAGGCCAGGGCCTATAACCTGCAGAATAAACCCTTTCACAAGAGCGTGGGCATGAAGATCACGCAGGACCGGATCAATATTTTTAATGACAACACGGCTTCGGCGGACAGCGTGAAAATCACCGATCTTTACGACGATCAGCAGCGGCCTGCGGGCACAAGAATAGCCTTTTCGATTAAACTGGTATCTCATGCACATGCTCAAAGCCATATTGGTTGATGATGAGTTAAACAGCCTGCAGAACCTGCAGTTGAAAATACAGGAGTACTGCCCTTCCCTCCGGATCGTGGCCCAAACCCAGAGGCCTGAGGATGCCATCGGACTGATCCGGCAGCATAAACCGGATGTTATTTTTCTGGATATTGAAATGCCCAGGATGAGCGGCTTTAAAATGCTGGAGCAAATGGATGATATCGACTTTGAGATCATCTTTATTACCGCTTATAATCATTACGCCATTAATGCCATACGCATCAGCGCCTTTGATTACCTGGTAAAACCGGTTGCGATCGAAGACCTTCAGCAAACTGTCGGGCGGCTGGAACAGTTCACGGTAAAAAAATACCGGGAACGTGCGGATATTTTAAAAAGGAACCTCGCCAATCCCAAAACCCAGGAAGATCAGATGGCCATTCCCACACACGAAGGGCTTGAATTCATCCAGATAAAGCAAATCATCCGCATAGAATCCAGTTCCAACTATTCCAAACTGGTTTTACAGAATGGAAAAACATTGCTGGTCACCAGACAACTGAAAGATTTTGAAGAACTGCTGGAGGATTACCGGTTTTACCGCATCCATCATTCCCATCTCATCAACCTGAATTACATCGCCAAATACATTCGCGGTGAAGGTGGCCAGATCACCATGCGAAACGGGGATGTGATAGACGTCTCCCGAAGGAAAAAAGAAGTATTTTTAAAGCTGATCGGTGGATGAGCGGTGATTGACGCATCCCCGCATCCTTTTTTTCAAAAAATCAAAGGTATGGATCAGCAATTGAAGATCGGATTATTTGGAATTGGCCTGTCTACCTATTGGGGTCAGTTTGAAGGATTGCTGACCAGACTGGAAGGTTACCAGTCGGCCATTGCCGGCCGGCTCAGCCAGTCAGGCGTGCAGGTGATCAATGCCGGTATGGTGGATAACCTGGATAAGGCCCGTCAGGCAGCCAGTCTTTTTCAACGCGAAGAAGTATCGCTTATTTTGCTATATGTCTCCACGTATGCACTTTCTGCTACCGTATTGCCAGTGGTTCAACAGGCGAATAAACCCGTTATTATTTTAAATCTGCAGCCCACAGAAGCCATCGATTATCATTGGTTCAACAGTTTAGGCGACCGCGGCCGGATGACCGGCGAATGGCTCGCCAATTGCCAGGCCTGCGCCGTGCCGGAAATTTCAAGCGTGTTTAACCGTTCCGGAATAGCTTATGAAATCGTAACCGGATTTATGGAAGATGAAACGGCCTGGAGCGAAATTGCAGACTGGACTGAAGCTGCCCGTGTTGCGGAAGTGATGCGTCATAATCGTCTGGGCATCCTGGGACATTATTACAATGGCATGCTGGATGTATACACCGACCTTACCATGCAATCCGCCGTGTTTGGTACCCACCTGGAGTTGGTCGAAATGTGTGAAGTGAAAAAATACCGCGATGAAATTAAAGCGTCTGAGCTGAAAGAAAAGATGAATGAGTTTCATCAGGAATTCGAAATTTCTCCAGCCTGCGAGCCGGGGGAATTGAAGCGGGCAGCGCTTACTTCCATTGCCATGGATAAACTGGTGCAAAAGCATCATCTCGGATCACTCGCCTATTATTATGAGGGCGAAAGTGGAAATGATTATGAGAATATTGTAACTTCCCTGATTGCTGGCAATACGCTGTTAACGGGTAAACATGTTGTGGTTGCGGGTGAATGCGAAGTGAAGAATGCGCAGGCCATGAAGATTATGGATGCATTCGGAGCAGGCGGTTCATTCTCGGAATTCTATGGGCTGGATTTCAAAAATGATATTGTATTGCTTGGTCACGATGGGCCGGCTCACTTTAAAATTGCAGAGGGCCGGGTTAAGCTCGTGCCTTTGCCGGTATACCATGGGAAGCCGGGCAAGGGTCTTTCCATCCAGATGACAGTGAAGAACGGACCGGTCACTTTATTGTCTGTTGTACAGGGAAAGGACGGACTCTTTTTGCTCTCTGCTGAAGGCATATCAGAGCCGGGGCCGGTTCTGGAAATCGGCAATACCAACAGTCGCTATCGTTTTTCCATCGGGGTACGTGAGTTCATAAACCGGTGGTCAAAGCAGGGGCCTGCGCATCATTGCGCCATTGGACTCGGACATATCTCCGGTAAAATCGAAAAGCTCGGAAACTTACTTCATATTCCGGTAATAAAAATCTGCTGACTCCGGCTCCATCAATAAATAGCCGGTTGTACGCTTTTTTTAACCTGCGGCTGCGGATCGATGAAATAAGGATTATCCTTACTTACTTTTGCATTCTGGCAGGCAACCAGTTGCCATTGATCATGAATAAGGCGGTAGAAGTTAATAAAACTGATGTATTGATCAATGGTCATATTGATGGAAGCCACTTTGAACCGGATATTCGCTTTTCCGTAAACCCAGCCAACATTTCCTTCTACCGTGGCAGTAGATGTTTCGGGAAGAATGAACAGGTACACAAGGGAACCGGTAGCAATACTTTTTAACAGCGAGGATTTATTTTCGATCACCCCATTGGTATGTATAAAAATCAGGTCATCAGCCAAAAGCTTGGATAGTGTGGTGGTATCCCTGCTGGTTAAGGCATCGGAACGCATTTTCTCCATGGCGAGTAGCTTTTGCTTGGCGGCAGACTGTGCATCTGCAGCAAATGCTATCGTCACCAATATACTTGCGTAAATAAATTTAAGGCATAGCGTCTTCGCGTTCATCAAGTTTGAATAGGGGGTTTGACATTTTGATGGGGTGGATCTCCATTCAAATGTCGGAATTCTTTTTGTAATTATCACCAACCCCGTGAAGAGAAACAAGGATTCCAGATATGGGAAGCCAATAGGCTAATCTTTTTTTTCTGAAGGAACAGGAGTTTCCCTGCCTTGTTGATTATTCAGCCAATCCAGATCTTTTTTTAACAGATCCGTTAATGCCGGATCGTACCCGGGCTGACCTGCTTTTTCCATTTGACGCCGGAAGGCCTGGTTGAGTTCGGCGATCCGTTGGGCGAGTATTTCGGGGTTTAATGGCATCTTGCAATATCGTAAAATTTCGGAATAATTGATTTAATTTACCTGCCAGGAAGAAAAATAAACTGCCGGTCTACCTGCGATAGGTCATTTTTGGCAGAGAGAAGAATCGCGGGGCCCCCAAGAACAGACTTTTAACTCCATGGATTGACAAACAGGGTATGGAGGGCAGTCCGCTCTACAAGATTCCCGCGCTTGGGAACTATGCATTGGCACCAACTGAATCAGGTATTTCCTGGACGATTGCCGAATGGATGCTGATCCTGCTGGTATCGGGCATCGTGATCCTTTCTGGTCGTATGCTGATCAGCTACTGGTCACTGCAACGGATCAGAAAGCAGGCGGTACTATGGCATGCCGATCAGGATGTTAGCCTGTTTGATACCGAAGCGCTGATCAATCCGTTCTCCTTCGGCCGGTCAATCTATGTAAATAAACAGCTGCATTCCGAAGATGAATTGCAACGGATTATCTTGCATGAAATGGTGCATGTTAAACAAAAACACACCATTGACCTGGTGATCGGGGAGTGCCTGTCCATCATCAACTGATACAATCCTTTTGCGTGGCTGATACGGAACGCCATCCGTCAGAACCTGGAGTTCATTGCCGATAAAAACGTGCTGGACAAAGGGTATGACAAAAAAGAATATCAATACCTGCTGTTGAAAGTGATCGGGCTTCCCCAATACAGTATAGCCAACAATTTTAGTTTACCCAATCTGAAAAAACGAATCATCATGATGAACAAAATGAAAAGCGCCACACGCCATCTTGCACGCTTCCTGTTTGCCCTGCCTTTAATATCCATTATGTTGCTGGCATTCAGAAATGAGAGTAAACACGTCAGACAAAGAAATCCGGAGATCATATCCATGCCCGTAATCCATATAGACACAATTCCGGAAAAATCCAGGGAGTATCAAAACGTGGCAGGCTTTCTGGACACTTCAGGGGTTCAAAAGCCCAATAAGAACAACTATATATTATCCATAGCGGACAATAGGGGAGAATCTGTAGTCATCATTAAGGACAGTAAGCAAAAGATTATTAAAGCGCTTACCC
>DASRLM010000026.1:0-2111 GCA_035648455.1 Puia sp.
ATCCCAGGTCTGTTCCCGGTTGAAGGCCTGGCTGCTCACATCTGCGGGTAAAAAACTGATTTGTTTCAAACCAAGATCCTGCGCGCTGCGGATGATGGCGGGCCAGATCCGGAAATTCAAACGGTGGATCACGGTCCTGCCGGTTATGGGGAATTGCGCATTCCGGAGGTGAATCTCAGCAATGCCTTCTTTTAATTTTCTGAATGCCTCCGGAATATTCCGGATCCGGTCATGGGTTTGTTCATCGCCATCCAGCGAAACGATGATGTCATTCACCCGTGTACACAAATCGTCCGCATTTTTTTTCAACAGCAGACCGGTGGAAAGCAGGGATATTTTTATTCCTTCCTTACGGAATATTTCACACAAGGAAAAAAAGTTCGGATTCAGCAGGGCCTCTCCGCCGGACATGACCACCTGCCGGGTCCCGAATTTCTTTAAGGTTTCCAGCAGCGTACACATATCCTCCCTGCCCAGTTGCTTCAGGTTGCGGTTCCCTTTCCAGATATCGCACATTACACATTGGCAGTTGCATGCGCTGTGCGGCATCAAGATAACCACCGGCATCACCGAGATCCTGTCCGTTTGCAGTGTGCGGTATCGCTGAAAGGTATGCTGTAGTGATTCCGTAAGCATGCTTATTTTTTGATGCGGATCCAGGGAAAATAATCCCTGTTTCCCCAGATTTTGGCGAACATGGAATTTGGATCCTGCATGATCCTGTGGTTAAAGACGCTGAATTCCCGGATATCGTGGTGGAAATAATATTCACTCATTTCAGGGAATCCCAGGGAATCGTAATACTGAAAGGTCCTTTGCTTAGCGGCTTCCATTTCTCTTTTATCGTAAAACGGAGAATCGGTCAGATGGATCTCACCGCCAGGCTTCAGCAGTTTGAGACACTTGCAGACAGTGTCCGTTAAGGAGGGGAAATATTGAATGGATGCCGCAAAAACGATGGTGTCGAACGGCTTGCCCTGCAATGTGGCACACTCCAGATCGCCGTAAATAAATCGCACGTGCTCTTGGTCGTTGAATACCCTGGCAGCCTGCTGGAGTTCGGTGAAATTGATGTCGAGGCCTGTCACTTCCGCACCCGGAATTCCGGACAAACCATTGGCCAGCCAGCCGTTTCCGCATCCGGCTTCGAGGATATGCAACCGTTTTTTTCGCCCGGCCAGATAGCGGATGAGGTGCCGGCTGGATTTTTTCCGGATCATCCATTCGATGTAATGGGAATGTTGTGGTGAAATATTGGGCAGCGTGGCCACCTCTTCATCGGAATACAATCTGTTTTCCATGCAGCGAATGCTGATGTATTTTTTTTCAAATAAGGAATTACCCGGATTTTCATTTCCGGGAAAGCGGATATTGGTCAATATGGAAGAATCGGGAAGGGTCATGCGCGGGTTTTAAAAGCCCTGGATTTCCGGTTGCCGGTATTTCCAGAGTTTATGTAAAAGTTTTATTTCATAAGGATATTGATACATACTCGTCCTGTACCGGATGCCGGATACAAACTGGATGAATTTTCTCCGGAATACATTCAGACGGATATCCGAGATCGTTGGGTAATATCCATTCAGCACGGTTTCAAAATCCCTGATCTTGTCCACCATTTCCGTAGTAAGCCAGGGAGTCAGCGGATTTTTGCGCAGGTCGAATTTTTCCCATTGCGGGCCGATCCAGTCCTCCAGTTTTTCAGGGAAATGAAATCCGGAAGCGGTAACCATTTTATACATGTCCGATCCTTCAGTGGGAACCGGACTGTAGATGTATATGATGATTTCCGTTTTTGGATTTATTTCTTTTATTTCCCTGATAAAGGAAATATCCTGGTCAATTTGTTTCATCACCTGCTCCGGGTTATCACCCGGTGTTCCCAAAACAAAAGAATATTCCGGGATAATGTCAAACCTGGCCATGCGGGCGGCGAATGTCCTGATCTGAGCCGCGGACTGGGTGCCGCCCTTATCCATCTTTTTTAAAATTTCGTCGTTGCCCGTTTCCGCACCGAAAAAAATCATTTTACATCCGGATTCGCGCATGGCTTCGAGGGAAGTATCTTTGTATTTATCCAGGGTGTCTATCCGTCCTTCCCCCCACCATAT
>DASRLM010000027.1:0-4744 GCA_035648455.1 Puia sp.
CCATTAAAATGAAATCCATCCGGGAAGATCTGGGAAGCGAGGGTTTGAAATGGTACAAAACCATGTCTTCTTTACGATCCATGACCGGTGTTCCCCAAACGAGAATGCCCTTTGTATTGAATAACCTTCCCTAAACATGCATCGTATAAAATTGAATTCAGTTCATGAACCGTCCTTATAGTCAGTTCCGGGCCATGGTTGCCATAACCCGGGCAAGCCTCCAGGCCATCGTACGCAGTCCTTCCGCAGTTATTTTCAGCCTGGGCTTTCCCATGGTATTTATTCTTGTTTTCGGTTTTATAGGCGGAAGCACGATATCTGTTCCCATCGCCTTAAGTCATCCGCCGGATTCTTCCAACTATGTGATCAGCGCCCTTTTGCAATCCAGGGTGATCAAACTGCGCCCGGAAAAAGATACTTTGGCGGCGCGGGCTGACCTGCAAAAGGGCAATATCGCCGCCATTGTTTCGCTGGATTCTTCCAGGTCATCGGCCGGGTTCACCCAATATAAAATAAAGATGCAGAGTTCCTCTGCGGCATCGGATAAGTTTCCCATACTTAAAATGGCCCTGGCGCAAACCATTCAGGGCATTGAGGAAAAAAGAATTCCGGATCAGTTTAAACTGATCAGCGTACAGGAATTACCCGAGTTGCAGGGTCGTGAATATAAAATGATCGATTTCATTCTTCCCGGCATGCTTGGATTTTCCCTGCTGGGTTCAGCGGTATTTGGCGTTGCCTTTGTTTTTTTCAATCTGCGGCAGACCCTGGTGCTCAAGCGGTTTTTTGCAACCCCCATCAACCGCAAGAACATTGTTTTTGGAGAAGCCCTCAGCCGGATCCTGTTCCAGCTGATGACCTCAGTGGTGATCATCATTGCTGGTCGTTATCTTTTTGATTTCACGCTGATCCACGGATTAATCACGTTTCTGGATATGATGGTGCTGAGTTTTATCGGACTGATCGTTTTTATGGGTTTCGGATTTGTGATCAGCAGCCTGGCAAAAAATGAAAGTTCCATTCCCCCTTTTGCCAATATGTTCACGCTGCCCTCATTCTTACTGGGGGGCACCTTTTTCCCTACCGATGTTTTTCCGAAATGGCTGCAATGGTTCTGTGAGATCCTGCCCCTCAAACAACTGAATGATGCGTTCCGCAATGTGGCGTTTCAGGGAGCGACACTGATGGATTGCTGGAAGCAGATCGGCATCTTATTGATCTGGGGCATTGCCATTTATGTGGTAACGATCAAGACCTTTAAATGGGAATAAATTTCACATCATCCAATCCTTTATATTGAAACTGTTCATCGCCAGCGTAATCATCCTGTTTGGAGTGGTATTTTTTCTTTTCGCCCTTTTCCCTTCAACTATTTCGGTCAGCCGGATTGTCCGGATCGATGCCCCGGCGGATTCGGTATTCCGGGAAATTGCTGATTTGAGAACCTGGGCAACATGGAACATGTTGATCCGGGATTCCCGGGATAGTAAAGACGGCAAGCTGGTGTCCGTCCCGTCCGCCGATTCCAGCCGGTTGATATCGGGAGATCTTACGGTGAGTCTTATTAAAAAGGCAGCCGATTCCATAATCACCAAATGGCAGGACAGGTCCGGCAGATCCTTTACCGGTATTTACCTGATCACGGAATCCAACGGTCAGGCTATTTTACAATGGAACCTGGCATTCCATCTGCGCTGGTATCCCTGGGAAAAACTGGCCAGCATGTTTTACGATAAGCAACTGGGACCGCTCATGGAACAGTCGCTTCTGAATCTGCGTAAAACTCTGGAACCGGCCTGATGTTGGGCTTTGTACGCTATCTTTACCCTGATCAATTATTCATTTTTAATTAAAATACGGTGTCATGAAAAAGATGTTACTGTTTTCATTTGTTGCATTTCTTGGCCTTACTGCATGCAGTCAGGAGAAAGTGGTTAGTCCCCATGAAACCGCTACGGGCAAAAATATCTCCGTCCGTTATGGCCGTCCTTATAAGAAAGGCCGTGATATTTTCGGAGGCCTCGTTCCATATGGAAAGGTTTACCGCTGCGGTGCCGATTCAGCCACGACGGTAACTTTTGAAAGGGATGCCAGCTTTGGAGGCAAATCCGTGAAAGCCGGCACCTATACTTTATTTGTTATCCCAAATAAAGAGAGCTGGACGATCATACTGAACAGCCAGCTCGGACAATGGGGTGCCTACAGCTATGACAAGAATAAGGATAAAGACGTCCTCCATACGGAGGTGCCGGTTAAAAAAACGGGTCAGGTGGTGGAACAGCTTACCATCAGTTTGCCTGCAAATGAAATGATCATTGAATGGGATCAGACCAGACTGACTATCCCTGTTCATTTTTCCTGATGAGCTCCGGAAGCGATAACAGGAACTCGTAGATCGTGGCCAGCTGGGCCAGGCTGATGCAATAAGGCGGCATGATGTACACCGTATTGCCGAGCGGGCGCAGGTAAATGCCCTGTTTCAGCCCTTCCTGCCGGATGAGCATACCCGTCTGGCTCATGTACTCGTGCCGGGTGCTCCCCAGTTCAAAGGCCAGTACGGTGCCGATGGCTCTTGGATTCCGTATCCGCTCCGGATCTTCCGGTAGAAGTTTTTCTTTTAAAAAATTCGTGTTCGATGTTGTGATGGCCTGTATCTGATCGATACAGGCTTTTCCCTGTAAGAGATCCAGGCTGGCGAGACCCGCGGCACAGGCTATTGGATTGGCCGTATAAGAATGTCCGTGAAAAAAAGTGCGCCTGCCGTCATCACTCAGAAATGCGTCGAAGATTTCCTGCGTACAGGCGGTGGCCCCCAGGGCCATGGTGCCCCCGGTAATGCCTTTGCTCAGACAGATGATGTCCGCGGTTTGGGAGAGGGCCTCGCTGGCAAAAAAAGTTCCCGTTCTTCCGAAACCGGTCAGCACTTCATCCGCAATGCACAGGATTTGACAAGCCTTTGCTGTTTTGAGCAGGGCATCCAATCCGCCAGCCGCATACATCCGCATGCCGCCCGCTGCCTGTAGCAGGGGTTCATAAATGAAGCAGGCAATATCCTCTGCATGGGAAACGATGAATGAATTTAATTGTTCCTCATTTTCACCATTTGGCGAATCGATAAAAAGCACATCAAATAGAAAATCACGGAAAGCATCGGTAAACAATCCGCGGCCGCTTACGCTCATAGCTCCGAAAGTATCGCCATGATAGGCATGGCGGAAGGCCAGAATTTTTTTTCTTTTGGGTTGTTCCTTATTGCCCCAGTACTGGATGGCCATCTTCAGAGCCACTTCCACGGCCGTTGAACCGTTGTCAGAATAAAAAAGCTTTTTTAGATTGCCCGGCAGGATGGGCAGCAACCGTTCTGCCAGCTGCACTGCCGGTTCATGCGTGAATCCGGTAAAGATCACATGTTCGAGCGCCAGCGCCTGGCGGTAAATTTTTTCGGCAATATACGGATGAGCATGACCGTGAATATTCACCCACCAGCTGCTGATGGAATCAATATAGGCATGTCCGGTTTCATCAAACAAAAGGGCAGCTTCCCCCCGTACAACGGGTATCGGCAATTCAGCTTGCTGATGCTGGGTGTAGGGATGCCAGATTACCTGTTGGTCCCGCTCGCTGAGTGAAGAAGAGTTCATTCTTTGAAATTTGAGAATTTGAGAATTTGAAAATTTGAAAATGCCTTTCATCAGCACATTAGCCCATCTTCAAATTTTCAAATTATTCCTTACCTTGATTTTAAAAAGGACAAGTTCCTCCTGATTCCCTGATATTTCGCGCGTTTCAGGGGGGAGTCTGAAAATATTTTTTTAAATCCTTCTTCGGTCATTTCCTCCCAGTCTGCCGTTTTGAACCGGAGTATTTCGGGTAAGGCCGCGAGTCCGGGTTCAGTGGCGGGTTTTGAAAAACGGTTCCATGGACAAACGTCCTGACAGGTATCGCAGCCAAACATCCAGTTATCGAATTTTCCCTTCACCTGATCCGGGATTAGGAGGTCCTTCAGTTCTATGGTGAAATAGGAAATGCACTGGCTGCCATCCACGATTTTGTCTGCATGGATGGCTTGCGTAGGACATGCATCGATACAGCGCGTGCAGCTTCCGCAAAAATCCTGGGTGAATGGCCTTTCATATTCCAGCTCGAAATCTACAATCAGCGTCGCGATGAAGAAATAAGAGCCTGCCTGTTTATGGATCAGGTTTCCGTTTTTTCCCACCCATCCCAATCCGCTGCGGACGGCCCAGGATCTTTCCAGCACCGGCGCACTGTCCACAAATCCCCGGCCTTCAAAGTCACCGATCTTATCTTTCATCTCCCGGAGAATGGCATTCAGTTTTGGACGGATCACTTCGTGGTAATCCCTGCCGTAGGCATACTTGGATATTTTGGGTATGTCCTGTTCCTGGCGCTCTTCCGGGAAATAATTCATCAGAAAGCTAATCACCGACCGTGCGCCGGTGCTGGAAAGATCCTGGGCCGTCCGCAGCGGATTGGGCTGGGTGGGGAAAAACGGAAACCTGATCCATAAACAGGCGGGCTCCTATTTCTTCATCGCGACGCTGATTGTAGATTTCGAGATGGAATACGACAAGCCGTTCACCCAGGATTTTTGCGGAAGTTGCACACGCTGTATTGATGCATGTCCTACGCAAGCCATCCATGCAGACAAAATCGTGGATGGCAGCCAGTGCATTTCCTATTTCACCATAGAACTGAAGGACCTCCTAATCCCGGATCAGGT
>DASRLM010000028.1:0-11438 GCA_035648455.1 Puia sp.
GGCCGCATGCACGCTGATGATGTCTTCCGAATTTTCTGCGAGCAGCCGGAATTTCTGTTCGCTGTTGACCAGCGCATTTTCGGATTCTTTTTGTGCGGTCATATCCTGGGCGATACCAAAACATCCCTGCTTATCCATCACTTTCCCCTTCAGAAAAAGATATCGCATCCAGCCGTGGCGCGTTATTACGCGGAAGGAAAAACTGGTTTCAAACCCGATATTATTTTTATTCAGTAAAATTTCCCCGAATCTTTCCTGTGCCAGCATCTGGTCTTCCGGAACTACAAATTCTTCGAGAAAAGACTGCAAAGACATTTTCTCCTTTGCTTCTTCTTCAATAACCAGCAGGGCGCTGAATTCATTGCTGAGTACGATGCCCTGACCCTCAAAATCAACTTTCCAGGAGCCCATTTTGGCATAGGTCATGGCAAAGGAAAGGGTCTGTATGGCCTCTTCTTTTACTTCCTGCGCCATCACCTTATCTGTTACATTCAGTCCGATGCCCTGAATTTCCTTTACTTCGCCCGTTTCATCACTCAGTGCCAGAAATTCCCAGTCGGTCCATACAAACAGTTTCGAATGGTTAAATGGTTTGCGGATTTGCAATTTCACAATCTTTCCCGGGTTGTTCCAGCAGTCTGCGGCTACTGCCCGGCAACGGACAAGGTCCTTCTGGAATATGGTGGCAAAAAATAAGGTATTCAGTATCTCCTCTTCCTGGTATCCGAAAGCTTTTAAGAAGGCCTGGTTGGAATAGGTAAATTTGCCTTCCCGGTCTATCCGGATCAGGTAATTGGTTTGCGACTGCAGGAGGGAATCCAGGTGCTTTTTTTCCTGCATCAATTCATTTTTTGCGGACTGCAGGTCCTTGAAATTTCTTTCTCCCCGTTTAAATGCCGGCTCAAGTACCAGGATGATCAGGCAAATGATCGCAATGATAAGGGAAATGAATTTTCCCGCTTCAATGGCGGAGGCCTCTTCAGATTTTTCATTGAGGATCAGGCTATACTGCGCCGTAATATCCCGCATGAGGGGAAGGAACCTGGCTTCATCCTCCAGCAATTGCTGCAGGTACATCCTTTTATTGATCTGGAGGATAGTGGAATCTTCCACCAGTACCTGTTTGGCCGTAGTCAGAATGCCTTTATAATAAGGGTTGATATAGGAAAATAAAATCCGGATCTTAAAAACCTGGGTCGGCAGCGGCATTCTGGACTGATCCATTCTGGACTGAAGATCCTCCTGCTGAGCCCGGAAACTGTTCAGCGTGGAGGCCAGACTGTCCCGGATGTGCTGGGTTTCGGTATATCCGTAAACCGATCCTTCAATGATGGCTACCTGTTTGGCAATCGTCTGGCAAAGTGTTTGTTGCCGTCCCGAAAGGGTTCTGGCAACAACAAATTGTTCGTTCTCAGCCGATTTCTTATGTCCGAGGTAGTATCCGAAAAAATTACACAGTAAAACAATGGCAAATAAAACGACGGATATTCGTACTAGCTTCCTGAAGGGGCTCTGCATGGTAAAGGATTCGTCCTTTTAACGCAGAAATATTGATTTTAACTTATGTGATAGGCAAAAAAATCAATCTTTACTTCCCAGCTAAGAGTATCCCCTTAGGGATCTGGTCGCCAGCTGTTCAGCAGTGGGGGTCCGGCTAATAATCTACCACCTGTTCCTCCATGACGGCGGGCAATGCCCTGAATTCATACTGCTGATTGCGGAGTTGGGGTTCGAATCCGGCTTCCCGGATGGCCTGCTGAATGGTTTTACTGGTGAACCGGTGTGGTGCGCCGGCTGCACTGACCACGTTCTCTTCCAGCATGATGCTGCCGAAATCGTTGGCGCCCCCACGCAGGCAGATCTGGGCAGTTTCCTTTCCTACAGTAAGCCAGGAAGCCTGGATATTTTTGATGTTGGGCAGCATGATCCGGCTCATGGCGATCATCCGGATATACTCTTCCGGTGTGGTGAGGTTGTGTACCCCCCTGATCCTGGCCAGCAGGGTATCGGCATCCTGGAAGGTCCAGGGAATAAAAGCCAGAAATCCTTTGGCATCAGGCGGCTTGGCAGACTGCACCTCCCTGATCCTGACCAGGTGCTCAAAGCGTTCTTCAATGGTTTCCACATGGCCGAACATCATGGTTGCGGAGGTGGTTATACCCTGCTGGTGTGCCTCGCGCATAATGTCCAGCCATTCCTGCGCCCCGCATTTGCCCTTACTTACCAGCCGGCGCACCCGGTCAACCAGGATTTCGGCACCCGCTCCCGGTAAAGAATCCATTCCGGCCAGCCGGAGGGCCCGGATCACTTCGCGATGCGGTTTCTTTTCCAGTTTGCAGATATGGGCTATTTCCGGAGGCCCGAGAGTATGTAGTTTCAACCGTGGATAGAGGGTTTTTAAACGCCGGAACAGATCGGTATAAAAATCCAGACCGAGTTTCGGATGATGTCCACCCTGCAGCAACAGCTGGTCCCCACCCCAACGGAAGGTTTCTTCTATCTTCCGCTTATAGGTTTCGATATCCGTTATATAGGCATCCGGATGACCCGGAATACGGTAAAAATTGCAAAATTTACAATTGGCGATGCAAACATTGGTAGTATTCACATTGCGGTCGATCTGCCAGGTTACTCTTCCGTGTTCCACCTGCTTTTTACGAAGCGCGTCAGCTACAAACATCAGCTCGGCCAGCGGCGCCAGACGGAAAAGGGCAACCCCCTCTTCCACGGTTAAAAATCCGAAATCGAGCGCCCTGGCATATAAGTTTGACAAATCCATGGATCCCCGGAATGGTTGAATCTGCAAAGGTATGGCAGCGCCTTTTTAATTGTAGAAATTATATAGGCTGCAAGGAAGGCCGGTAAAAAATATGTAGATTGTAAACAGAAGCGGATTTCCGGACCTGTTTTGATCAGCATTCGCATTTGCCTATATGAGCATCATTCATCTTAACAACCAAAAACCTGCTGTTGCTGCCGGCTGGAAACTCACCGGCTTTCTGTTGCTGCTGACTTTATGCAGCCTTTTTGCTTCTGCCCAGAGATCAGATTTTTTACCTCGTTCAAGGTTAATAACCCGGCTGCCCTTCACCACTTTTACAGGCGGGGTGGTGGTGGTTAAAGCGGAGCTGGAAGGCCATCCGGACACGCTAAATTTTATCCTGGATACCGGAAGTGGCGGGATTTCGCTGGATTCAACCACCTGTGACCAGATGAAAATTATTGCCACGCCCACCGACCGCTACATCATTGGTATCGGTGGCGCCAGAAAAGTCAAATTTATTTACAACCAGGGCGTGAAAATCGGATCCCTGCAAGTGGACAGCCTGAATCTGCATGTCAGCGATTACAGCATCCTAAGCAGTGTTTACGGTGACCGGATAGATGGCATTATTGGCTTTAGCTTTTTTTCCCGGTACCTGGTCTATATTGATTACGACAGCAACCTGGTTTCCATTTACAGCAAGGGCAGTATCAAATATCCCAAAGGGGGGTTCTTTTTAAAACCCTCCATAGTGAATATCCCGGTAGAAAGCGCCTATCTCAGGGATGAAAAAGCAAGTCACAGCCGTTTTTATTTCGACACGGGTGCCGGGCTTTGCCTTTTGCTTTCTACTGATTTCACCAATGACAGCAGCATTTTCCCTCCGGGGAAAAGAATGTGGCCTACACAGGCGCAGGGGATGGGCGGTAAGGCCAACATGAAAATCACCACCATAAAAGAGTTCCGGCTGGGACCCTACCGTTTTAAAAATATTCCGACCCATGTATTCAACGATGAATTCAATATCACGTCGTATCCCTATCTCGCCGGCCTGATAGGAAACGATCTGTTGCGCAGATTCAACATCATCCTCAACTACGAAAGGAAAACTTTCTACCTGATCCCGAACACCCACTTCCGGGAGGGCTTTGACTATGCCTATACGGGATTGGCGCTTTACTGGACGGAGGGTGCGATCCGTGTGGGGGACGTGATGAAGGATTCACCCGCAGAGCAGGCCGGGCTTAAGGTTGATGATGTGGTGATCGGCGTCAACAATAATATGTCGCAGAATCTGCAGCTCTATAAATCCATGATGCAGGATGTCGGGAGCAAAATTAAATTTCTGATCAGCAGGCCCGAGGGCATGGTGGAACTGAATATGAAAATAAGAAGCATCCTGTAAATCTTTCCTTTCCGGTTATTGAAGTCTTATTAACTTGCACTTTCTTTTCAACGGAAACGAAAGCATTTTTCATGTCCATTCAATTTAAAAAATTCACTTTAAGCAACGGGCTGCGTTTTGTGGTGCACGAAGACCATTCTACCCCGATGGCGGTGCTGAATGTGCTGTATGATGTGGGGGCGCGGGATGAGGATCCGGCGCAGACGGGATTTGCACATTTATTTGAACACCTGATGTTTGGCGGTTCGGTGAATATCAGGGATTTTGAATCACCGCTTCAGATGGCCGGCGGGGAAAACAATGCTTTTACCACCAACGACCTCACCAACTATTATATCCAGATCCCGGCAGAAAATATTGAAACCGCGTTCTGGCTGGAAAGCGACCGGATGTTGTCGCTGGCCTTCAGTGAAAAAAGCCTGGATGTGCAGCGCAAAGTGGTTTCAGAAGAATTCAAGGAACATTATATCAACAAGCCCTACGGCGATGTTTGGTTCAAGTTGCGTGAACTTACCTATAAGGTGCATCCCTACAGGTGGATGACCATCGGCAGAGAATTATCACATATTGAAAACGCCCGGCTGGCAGATGTAAAACGGTTTTTCTTCAAACACTACAGTCCCGCCAATGCGATCCTGGTGCTGGCCGGCAATGTGAAAACGGAAAAGGCCCTGGAACTGGCCGAAAAATGGTTTGGCAGCATTCCGGCCGGGGAAAAATACATCCGCCATCTGCCCGAAGAGCCCGCCCAGCATGCTGCACGAAGGATGGAAGTGAAGGCCGACGTGCCGCTGGATGCCTTATACAAGGCGTATCACGTCGGGTCCCGGACAGATAAAACCTATTACGCCATGGACCTCATTACGGAATTACTGGGCGGGGGCGGATCTTCCCGCCTTTTTCAGTCCCTGGTAAAAGAGAAAAAACTTTTCAGCAATATAGATTGTTATCACCTGGGATCAACCGATCCGGGATTGCTGGTGATTGAAGGCAAGCTCATCAAAGGAGTCCGGATGGAAGATGCGGATAAAGCGGTTGACGTGGAGCTTAAAAAATTACAGGCTGGTAAAATTGAAGAAAAAGAGCTGGTCAAGGTTAAAAACAAAACCGAATCGGCGATTCTTTTTGAAGACATGAGCCTGATGAACCGCGCATCAAACCTCGCCATGTATGAACTGATGGGGGATGCGGAATACATGAATACAGAACTGGAGAAATATAAAGAGGTGACTCAGGAAGAGATCCTGCATGCAAGTGAAACCATCTTTGATGAAAAAAACAGCAGCAGCCTGTTTTATCACAGCAACAATTAACTTATAACCGGATACCGAATGTTGAACAGAAAAACCGCGCCGGTAATTACAGACGCGGTAAAATTCCACCTTGACCTGCCACCACACGAAAAAATTTCGCTCAGCAATGGCGTCGATGTTTTTCTGGTGAACATGGGCACCCTGGATACCCTGATGATGAATGTTGTTTTTTATGCCGGAAATTACTTTGAGCCTGCCAGCCTGGTAGCCTCGGCCGCCAATTTCCTGCTGAAGAATGGCACCCGTTCCAAAACCGCTTACGAGATCAACGAATATTTTGAATACTATGGTGCTTTTCTGAGCCGTCATGCTGCCCACGAAACCGCCGAGCTCACGCTTCATTGCCTGAATAAACACGTGGATGAACTGCTGCCCGCCATGGCGGAGCTGATCAGCGATTCCATTTTGCCGGAAGAAGAGCTGACGATCTATAAAAAAAATATGCAGCAGCGGCTGCAGGTCAACCTCCGTAAAAATGATTTTGTCGCCAGCAGACTGATCGACACTTATCTTTTTGGCGAATCCCATCCGTATGGACGGTACAGTTCCATGGCCGACTATGAGGCCATTCAGGTGGATCAGGTAAGAACGTTCTATAAGGATTTTTACCAGCAGGGCCGCTGTATGATATTTGTGGCCGGACTGCTCCCGGAAAACATCCAGGGCCAGCTTGAAAAATATTTTGGCGGATTACCCCTTCGCGGGTCCGTTAAACCGGCGCTTCCGGAGTATTCGCTGCAACCCGCAAAACAAAAAAAATACAGGATCACCAATGATCCCGATGGCGTTCAGGGGGCCATCCGCATCTCCCGTAATTTCCCCAACAGACATCACCCGGATTTTCAAAAAATGCTGGTGTTAAATAATCTTTTTGGCGGCTTTTTCGGATCCCGCTTAATGGCCAATATCCGGGAAGACAAAGGATATACCTATGGCATCCACAGCTATCTGACCAACCTGATCCAGGAGAGCGATCTGATGATTTCCACCGAGGCGGGCAAGGAAGTGACCGAGGCAACCATTAAAGAAGTCTATCTCGAAATGAAACGCCTTTGCGATGAACCGGTTCCGGAAGAAGAACTTCAAACTTCGCGGAATTTTATGATCGGCACTTTGCTGGGGGATCTGGACGGACCTTTCCAGGTTGCCGGAAGATGGAAAAGCCTGGTGCTGAACGGGCTTACCGAAAATTACTTCTATCGCAGTGTTGATGTGATCAAAACCGTTACCGCCGCCGACCTTCAGGAGCTCGCCAACAAGTACCTGAGGCCGGATGATTTTTATGAGCTGGTCGTAATATGAGGCGCTAATATCTGTATTTTCACTTATACAAATTTGCGGTTATGAACATACTCCTCAGAATTGTCATTTCTGCCGTAGTTGCTTTTGGCCTGTCTTACGTGCTCAGCGGGGTTCACATCAATTCCTTCGTAACTGCATTTATGCTGGCCATTGTGCTGGGCCTGCTGAATATTTTTGTGAAACCCATCCTGATCATCCTCACGTTACCCATCACCATTTTTACATTCGGACTATTTTTATTTGTAATCAATGCCCTGATTATTCTGCTGGCCGCAAAATTCATCAGTGGATTCCGGGTGGATGGATTCTGGTGGGCGCTCCTTTTCAGCCTGCTGCTGTCGGTGCTGACTTCTTTTTTCTATAAGACTTCCGTGAAAAAAAATGATTAGGATTTTTGCTATCCGACATATTCATTATCCCCAGAAGGTTTTTGTATGCAATTTGACCGTAAAGATTTAACCGATGACCAGCTGACGGGCCTCTATGAAACCATGCTGTTCCCGCGGCTCGTCGAGGAAAAAATGCTGGTGCTTCTGCGCCAGGGCAGAATCAGCAAATGGTTCAGCGGCATCGGCCAGGAAGCAATCTCCGCGGGTGTGGTATCTGCCTTACAGCAGGACGAATGGATCATGCCCCTGCATAGGAACCTGGGCATATTTACCGGCCGGCACATGCCTCTGCAAAAACTTTTTATGCAATGGCAGGGAAGCGGATCGGGTTACAGCCAGGGAAGGGAAAGAAGTTTTCATTTCGGATCCCGGGAACATCATATCTGCGGCATGATTTCACACCTCGGCCCCCAGCTGGCCGTGGCAGACGGTGTGGCTTTGGCCCACAAACTGAAAAAAGAAAATAAGGTTTCCCTCGCATTCACGGGCGAGGGCGCCACCAGCGAAGGCGATTTTCACGAGGCGCTGAACCTGGCTGCGGTATGGGATCTTCCCGTGATTTTTGTTATAGAAAACAATGGTTATGGTTTGAGCACGCCCACCTCCGAGCAGTACCGCTGCGACAGGCTGGCCGATAAAGGGATTGGTTACGGGATGGAATCCGTACAGATTGAGGGAAACAACATACTCACCGTGTATGACACCGTGAAAGGCGTGCGCGAATACTGCATCAGGGAACAAAAACCCTATCTGATCGAATGCATGACCTTCCGGATGCGTGGCCACGAGGAAGCCAGCGGTATAAAATATATTCCACCGGAATTGTTTGAACAGTGGGGACAGAAAGATCCGCTGTCTTCCTATGAAATGTTCCTGCTCCAGCTTGGTATCCTGGATTCGGATAAGATAAATCAGATCCGTGATCTGTTCCGAAAGGAAATAGAACAGGCGATCCGGATTACCGAAGATCCCATCCGGATTGATGGTATTAAGGAACTCGGCGACAGGTATGCTCCCGTCGCGGAAGCCTTACCGGATGCAGAGATGTCCGTAGCAGAAAACACATCCGTCGTCCGCGAAAAAAGGATGATAGATGCCATACAGGAAGCCCTTTTCCAAAGTATGGACGTTCATGATAATCTGATCCTGATGGGTCAGGACATTGCCGAATACGGAGGCGCATTCAAAATAACGGAAGGGTTCCTGGAAGAATTCGGGCGGGAGAGAGTCCGCAATACCCCCCTCTGCGAAAGCGCCATTGTGGGCGCTGCCCTGGGCTTGAGCCTGGAAGGATTTAAATCAGTGATGGAAATGCAGTTTGCCGATTTTGCAACAGTGGGCTTTAACCAGATCGTCAATAACCTGGCAAAGATCTATTACCGCTGGAATCAAAATGCCGATGTGGTGATCCGCATGCCCACCGGCGCCGGTGTTAGTGCCGGTCCCTTTCATTCCCAAAGCAATGAAGCCTGGTTTACCCATGTTCCCGGTTTGAAGGTTGTCTATCCCTCTAACCCGGAAGATGCCAAGGGTTTGCTGATAGCCGCCATCAACGATCCCAACCCGGTTCTTTTTTTTGAACACAAGGCCCTCTACAGAAGTGTTGCCGGGCCCCTGCCGGAGAAATACTATTCCACGGAGATCGGCAAGGCAAAAATTGTTATGGAAGGAACCGACATCAGCATCATCACCTACGGTGCGGGTGTTCGCTGGGCAATGGTCGCCGCAGAAAAACAGGCCGGCACCTCGTTTCATATCCTCGACCTAAGGACCCTGCTACCGCTGGACCTCGATGCCATCCGGCAGGCCGTTTTAAAAACCGGGAAGGTCCTGATCCTGCATGAGGACAGCCTGACCGGGGGAATTGGCGGAGAAATCGGCGCCTGGATTGCTGAACACTGCTTTGAGGCACTGGATGCTCCGGTGATCCGTTGCGCTTCCCTGGATACAGCAATTCCTTTTAACCTGGACCTGGAAAAGAATTTCCTAGCAAATGCACGCCTGGATGAAAGCATAAGAAAACTGCTTGATTTCTGAAAAAGAAATCTCCCCCGTATCCGCGCAGGTGATCAGGGAATCACTTCATTCGCTTTATAGACCCGTAAAATATTCCCTCCGAGTATCTTGAATATATCCCGTTTACTATATCCCCGCTGAACCAGGGCCCTGGTAATTTTTGGATAATCTTCCACCCCGTTCAGTTCCTGGGGAACGGATTCGCTGCCATCAAAGTCAGATCCGATCCCCACGTAATCGACGCCCACCAGCTTCACGATGTAATCAATGTGATCGATGAGCAGGGACAGCGGCGGACGGAGACTGTCCATTTCCTGTTTGTAATGGGAAAACAAATAATCCAGGATCTCGTCGCGTGTTTTCTTTTGCAGATGCATGGAATCCCGTTCTGCCTCATGGCGCTTTAGAAAATGATCCAGCCGTGGCATATACAGGCTGTCTATAAATCCGGAATAAAAATTCACCTGGATAACGCCGCCGTTTTTCGCAATGGCTTTTATCTGATCATCTTTCAGATTGCGAAAAACCGGACAAAGGGCATATACCGAACTGTGCGAGGCGATGATGGGTTTGGTGGTTGTTGCCATCACATCCCAGAAAGTTTTCTCTCCGGTATGGGATACATCGACCATCATACCCATTTCGTTCATTCTTTTAACCACCTGTTTGCCGAAGTCATTCAGTCCGTATGGCGTTGCAATAAAAGCATGTTTTGATTCGTCTGAAGCGGAAGTGGCCCAGGATGTGCTGTTGTTCCAGGTCAGCGTCATATAGCGTACGCCGCGTTTGTAGAAGCTGTCGAGATAAGATAAATCATCCTCCATCATGTGGCCGCCTTCAACGCCCGATAAGGCGGCGAGCTTATGGTGTTTCACGGCGTTAATCAGCTGCCGGTAGGAATATACGATCTGCATCCGGTCCGGGTTGCGGGCGGCTATGGCATACAGGGAATCCAGTTCCCGGTTAGCATAGGCGAAGGCCGAACCCCTGCCATAATGTTCGTCGCAGAAAATCGAAAAAAACTGAACATCAAGTCCTCCTTCTTTCATCCTGTTCAGATCAGAATGCGTGATTCCCTTCAGGTCGGAATCAAAAGCATAATGGTTTTCCACGGCCTTGCTCAGAAAATCATTGTGCGTGTCCACCAGGATCGCCTTTGCATGAATTTTTTTATACGACTGGGCATTGGTGCTGAACTGAAAAAAAATAAAAAGAAACCCAAACAGGCACTTCATATACACGCCATTTATTCGGAACTTTCCTAAATGTAAATCATTTGAACAGATATGGATCCGGAGATCATCAGAAAATATTGTCTGAAAAAAAAATCGGCGACGGAATCTTTTCCCTTCGGAGAATCCACGCTGGTTTTTAAAGTGAGCGGAAAAATTTTTTTGCTGCTGGCGCTGGACAGTGCCCCCCTGCAATTCAACGTGAAGTGCGATCCGGAGCTGGCCGAAAATTACCGGGAAGAATACAGTTCGGTGATCCCGGCCTTCCATATGAATAAAAAACACTGGAACAGCATCCTGTTAAACGGCAATGTTCCGGCACGACTGGTCTGGGAAATGATTGACGCTTCTTATGACCTTGTTGTAAAATCACTTCCGCTGAAGGAGCGCAATAAACTGGAGGCTCATAAATAATACCGGTTACGTTCTATTTCTTCTTTCACCACATCCGGCACCAGGTAGCGGACGGATTTTCCGACCTTGATCATGTTGCGTATATGGGTGGCTGAGATCTGCAGCAGTGGGGAATCTAAAACATGGGCGCGTGCATCAGGATATTCCGGAAGAATTTCATACCCGGCCCGGATGTAAATAAAAAACGGCACCGTTTTAAGTAGCTGGGTATAGTTCTTCCATTTGGTCAGATTCTGGTACCCATCACTTCCCATGATGATGGAAAATTCATGTTGTGGATATTTTTCCTGTATATAGGTGAGGGTGTCGATCGTGTAGGATGGCCTTGGAAGCTTGAATTCAATATCGGAAGCCCTCAACTGATTTTCTCCTTCTATTGCAGCCCTGATCAGGAATAGCCGGTGGTATTCATTCAGCAGTCCGTTGGCCGGTTTGAGGGGATTTTGAGGAGAAACAATAAACCAGGCCTGATCGAGATCTGTTGATTGGACCACGTGATTGGCGATGATCAGATGACCGTGGTGAACCGGGTTAAAAGAACCGAAATATAAACCAATTCTCATGTAATTAATTATAAACAAGTGTGTTAAACATATAATTAAT
>DASRLM010000029.1:0-2537 GCA_035648455.1 Puia sp.
TTGGTCCCCTGCTGATATTCATACAGGCCGGTCAGGGTCACAGCATGCTCGCCCAGTTTTAAATTATAAGTAAGAAAGTTACTCGTCTGAAAAGCCGTGTTCCAGGTTGTATTTCCTGAGGAATACCCCGAAGAAATTCCATTCACAACCGTCTGGCTGGTGTTCAATCCAAATAGCTGACGTGTCCATCCCCATTGAGACTCATAAGAGTCGGAAGAAGTGAACGTGAGGTTTTTAAGGATATGGTAAGTCAACACCCCCGTACCGATTGCATCCAGGGTGTTCGCGTCCACTTTCTGACTGGTAGACTGCGCTACAGGACTGACATTAAGGGTACCATACTGGGAAGTAATGGTTAATTTTCCGGTTAGCGGATCCCGGACGGGTTTGGTGGGATCCCATTCGGTTGCCGCGGCAAAAGGATCTCCAGTATCCCCTCCGTAAGCCGTGTTCCGGCTCGTCGGAATTGCGGTGACCACGTAGAACTTCAGATCCAGCTTATCATTTATCTTGAAATCAAGGTTGGATCTTAATGTTCCCCTTTTATAGTATTGATTCAGGATCAGGCCGGGCTGATTCAGGTAATTAAAAGAAACAAAATATTTCAGATGCGGTGATCCTCCCGACACGGAAGCTTCATAATTCTGGATCAATGGTTTCTGCTGCAACGCCTTCTGCCAGTCCGTTCCGGAATTGGTTTTGAATCCGTTCAGCTGATCCGCGGAAAATGCAGGGGGCAATCCCGTAGATGCGTTTTGAGTGTTTAAGGTATTGGCAAAATCGTACGCATTCATCAGGTCCAGTTCTTTCGGTACGGCTGCTTTCTGAAACCAGGCATTCACATTTATTTTCGAACTCCCCTCATGACCCGATTTAGTGGTGATGAGCACAACGCCGTTGGACGCCCTTGATCCATAAATGGCACTGGCAGAGGCATCCTTTAAGATTTCCAGCGACTCAATGTCCGACGGACTCACGGTTTCAATGGAACCCCCGATATATCCATCTATGACATACAGCGGCTCGTTGGACCCGGTTATGGAATTGACACCCCTGATCCGGACACTCAGCGGAGCACCCGGCATACCGTTAGCACTCTGTACCGCTACTCCCGCGGCAGTACCCTGGAGCGCCTGTTCCACTCTTACCAGCGGTCTTTTGGCGATTTCCTCCGACTTCACGGTACTGATGGATCCGGTCACGTCTTTTTTGCGTTGTTCACCATAACCTATGATCACCACATCGCCCATGGCCCGCTGATCCTGCCGGAGCCTGATGGTGAAATTATTGCGGCCCCTCACCGGAAAGTTTTCCGTGAGGTAGCCGACGAAGCTCACCTCAAGAACCGGTTTGGTCTGATCCCCGGTATTGATCTGGAAATTGCCCAAATCGTCTGTTACAGCACTGACCGTTGCGTCCTTTACGTGGATGGTTGCGCCGGCGAGGGGATCCCCGTTTTCGTTCAATATCTTTCCATGCAATTCCCCTGGCGGATAAAGAGATAAGTGCGCGCTGTCTGCTGCTGACAGGACCGGCAGCAATTCAATAAGCACTACCCTGTCCAAGATCTTATAAGACAGGGGTAGGCCTCCGAGGCATATATCGAGCACTTTGTTCAGGGATGCGTCTTTCACATCAATATGGATGGTGTGCGACTTATCCAGCACTTTCTCATTCCATAAAAAAGAAAAATCCGTTTGCTTTTCAATCAGCTTAAACACCTTCTCGATCGTTATTTTTTTTGCCGAGATGGTAATGTTTTGAGCATCGCTATTTGCGCTGACGTGCAGGGAAGCGCCAAGGATCAAAATAGCAGTAAGTCTCATAAAAAGCAGCAATTTCGTTAGCGGCAAAAACCGGTCGTTAAAACGGTCTTTGCCATGTAAAAGCAGTTCCATACTTTTGTCTGGTTGGGTTTTTAAAGTGAAACATTCATTTTAGCTAGTGATTGGTTTACGCTTATCAACCTGATTTACTCCGGAGTCCGACACCATCGAACTCCGGCTTTTTTTAGGGGATAAGTGGGTGATGCGTTTATCTATCCATATTGTTTTTTTTGATTAGGAAATCAGCGTTTGTCTGTTTCTTTTCGTTTATAAATGACTATTCCTGTACCATAATTTTTCTTCCGTCCATCTTGTAATGCAGCCCGTTCCTTCCGAGGAATTCCATGACGGTCGACAGATTCACATCCTTGTGAATAAAACCGCCGATGCGCAGGTCAGGCGTCTTTCCTTCGAAAACCACATCTACATCGTACCAGCGGGAGATCTGGCGCATCAGTCCGCCGAAATCCGCATTGGTCAGTGCCAGCCTTTCCTGTGTCCAGGCAATGACTGGATCGGTTTCCACGTCGGCCACAGATAATTTCCCCGACGCTTTTTCTATCCTGCCCTGTTCACCGGGAGCCAGGATCTGCTGTTGTGAGCCGGTCCTTACTTTCACGGCGCCTTCGATAAGGGTTGTACTGATGTTGTTTTCATCGTCGTAGGCCATCAGGTCGAAATGTGTGCCGAGAACCGACACTTCAGCCTGTC
>DASRLM010000030.1:0-2290 GCA_035648455.1 Puia sp.
ATACAGAATGGCCGGATGCAGCTTTCCGTCTTTGCCCGGCGGTGAACACAATTGAATTTCCCGGCATCCGGCGATCACGGCCGGAACAGCCAGCATCAGCACCGTGGAAAATAATGGCGCCGAGCCACCGGGAATATACAATCCGACTTTTTCAATGGGAACGGATCTTCTCCAGCAGCGGATACCCGGCATGGTTTCTATCACCTCTTCTTCGACGCGTTGCTTTTGGTGAAAGCGCTCAATATTTTTCCAGGCCATCCGGATGGCCGCTTTTAATGGCTCCGATAAGGACGATTCTGCCATTTCCCATTCAGATGCTGTAACCGCGCGATCAGCAAGGGACACCTGGTCAAATTCCAATGAATATTTATCTACAGCCGCATCACCCCCGGCTTTCACGTCCCGCATGATTTTTTTCACGGCGGCTTCCAGGGAAAGGTTATCCTGCAGGGGCCGGGCCAGCAATGGCTGCCATTCCTTTTTATCCGGATATTCGATGATCTTCATGGGAGAAAAATATTTGCTTTTACAAAATCATTTTTTCTATGGGCACCACCAGTATGCCCTGTGCACCTGCCGCTTTTAATTTTTCTATGATGTCCCAGAATTCATTTTCATTCACCACACTGTGAACGCTGCTCCATCCCGGTTCTGCCAGGGGAAGCACCGTAGGACTCTTCATTCCGGGCAGTAAGGAAATAATTTCTTCCAGATGGGCATTCGGCGCATTGAGCAGGATATATTTCGTGTGCCGCGCCTTGCGTACGGAGCGGATGCGGAACAATAATTTTTCCAGGATCTCCATGCGTTCCGTATCCAGCGCCGGATGACGTATCAAAACCGCTTCACATTGTAAAATCGTTTCCACTTCTTTCAGGCCATTCATAAAAAGCGTTGACCCGCTGCTGACCAGGTCGGCAATGGCATCGGCCAGTCCAATGCCGGGCGCTATTTCCACCGAACCGCTGATCTCATGTATTTCGGCGGGAATTTTCTTCCTGCGGAGAAATTCCGTCAGCAGCACCGGATAGGTGGTCGCTATCTTTTTGTTACGGAGAAATTCCGGCCCGTCATACTGTTCGTTCCTGCCAACGGCCACGGACAAACGGCATTTTCCAAATCCGAGTTTTTCCGTAATGGTCACCTGCTTATTCTTTTCATAGATCACATTTTCCCCCACGATGCCGATATCCGCCACAGCGTCTTCCACATACTGCGGGATATCATCGTCCCGGAGAAAAAAGATTTCCATAGGGAAATTCTCGGCTTCCGTTTTTAACTTGTTGATCCCGTTCTTGAGATCAATGCCGCAGTCTTTCAGCAGTTTCAGGGAATCTTCATACAGGCGACCCGATTTCTGAACAGCGATCTTTAATTTGCCGGATGACATATAATAGGTTTGACAGGTACTAAAAAAAACAGGGGCTTACCTTTCGATAAGCCCCTGCCATAATATTTTTTACACAAAACATCAGCAGCCTACCGGTTGGGTAAGGTATGATGATGATGTATGTTTACAAAAATGTTCATGATTTGTGAGCCGCAAAAATAATTGCCCTCGGGCAATGCACCAAAATTATTCTTATTTGGATCCCTTGGCATCGGCAAGGAACTTGGCCAGGCCGATATCGGTCAACGGATGTTTGAGCAGTCCCAGTATGGGTTCCAGCGGGGAGGTAACCACATCGGCTCCTGCTTCTGCGCATTGCACAATATGCAGTGAACTCCTGATGGAAGCGGCCAGGATCTTCGTTTCATACCCCTGAATCGCATAAATATTGGCAATCTGTTCAATCAGCTGAACACCGTCCCAGTTGCTATCGTCAATCCTTCCGATAAAAGGGGAAACATATTTGGCACCTGCTTTGGCCGCCAGGATGGCCTGACCTGCCGAAAAGACGAGGGTACAGTTTGTTCTGATGTTGTTGTCGGTAAACCATTTCATGGCTTTCACGCCCTCTTTGATCATCGGCACTTTCACAATGATATTCGGGTTTATTTTCGCCAGCTTTTTACCTTCTGCCACAATACCGTCGAAATCAGTCGATATCACTTCAGCGCTTACATCCCCCTTCACCAGGTCGGATATCGTTTTGTAATGCCGGGTGATGTTTTCTTCCCCGCGGATGCCTTCTTTGGCCATCAGGGAAGGATTCGTTGTTACCCCATCCAGTATTCCGAGATCATTGAGTTCCTTGATCTGGGCCAGGTTTGCGGTATCGATAAAAAATTTCATGCAGAATATTTATAGAGATTGATGGATTTAAAAAAAATGGCAAGTTACTTACAT
>DASRLM010000031.1:0-4799 GCA_035648455.1 Puia sp.
AGATGCCAAGGATGGTATGCTGGGATTGCGGCTAACCCATGAATTGCAGATCCCCTCAAAAGAAGATCAACGGTTTTCGGATGATAAAGGAAATATCACCTTGGTAAAAGGGGGTACGGATACGGTTGCCAATGGAACCTATATCACCAGTGCAGGAAAGGAAGGCGATGAGGCCTGGGGAACACGCGGGGTTTGGTGCAAGGTGTATGGGAAGATGGGCAATGATTCAGTAAGTATAGCCATTATTGATCATCCGGGCAATCCGGATTATCCCACGTTCTGGCACGCCCGCGGATATGGACTATTTGCTGCAAATCCCCTGGGAGAAAAGGTTTTTACAAAGGGGAAGGATTCGCTCAATCTTAAGTTAAAAAAAGGAGATTCCGTAAATTTCAAATACCGGATCCTGGTTGATGAACACGATAAAACTATGTCAGAGGATGAATTAAACCGCCTGGCGGCAGATTTTGCGAAATCTTATTAAACTGTTAATGAATCCCTCCTGAACAGGGCGCGGACCCTGCATTTCCCTCCATTATAAATTGGCATGGTTTTTACATCTTATACCGTAATCTGTTTTGTACAAGGGTACGGACAGTCATAAACCTTTTCCTAAATCGTAGGATTCTTTTTATAAACATTAAAAATTGATCAGTTATGAAAAAAGTCCTATTGTCCGCTTTCGCGGGCCTTTTCGTCATCGGTGCCACAACGGCATTTACCAACAGAGCCGGAACAACCCTTTCTTCCCGGCAATCGATAACAGATACAGTTCCCAAAGACACGACCCAGCCATCCAAGGCAGCATTAAGTTATACTTATGCTAACCGGATGCAGGCTGATACTGTTCCGCAGGATACTACAAAACCATCCAAGGCAGGCTTGAATCTTGCTTTTGCAAACCAGGCTGACCGGATGATTACAGATACGGTTCCCAGTGATACAACAAAGCCAAAATCAAATTTGGATGTTGCTTACCTGAGGTAAAAGTCTGTTCAAAAAAATTCATGAAACGGAAATAGACCGCATGGTTTACCCGTTCATGAATACAGGGTTCTGATTAATCAATGGGATCGGTTGTTTTCATAACTGGATACAATCGTTCTCATTGATTTTTTATTTTATGGGAAGAAGACAGGTTTCGCTTAACTTCAGCTAACATGAATTCCCTGTTAGCAAAAGTTATTGTAAAAACCGCCTTTCGGAACAAAAAGGGAACAAAAGGGGATAGATCGTACTCGGAATACGAACTGGCGCGGGGATTGCGCAAACTGAAAATTACCGCTGCTCAGTTGGTCAGGGATTCCCTGTTAATGATTGCGGGTATATTTTCCGCTGCGTTTGGATTTAAAGGATTTTTATTAACCAATCATTTTATTGATGGCGGGGCAACAGGCATTTCTCTTTTAATTTCTGCCCTTACTGCATTACCGTTATACCTGTTAATCATTTGCGTCAATCTGCCTTTTATTGTGCTCGGCTATAAAGTGATGGGGAAAACTTTTGCGGTAAAGACTGCGCTGGCCATATCCGGACTTGCCCTGGTGCTGGCAACTGTAAATTTTCCGGATGTCACCCAGGATAAATTGCTGGTCGCGGTATTTGGCGGCTTTTTCCTGGGGGCGGGAATCGGGCTTGCCGTACGGGGAGGAGCCGTGATTGACGGAACTGAAGTACTGGCCATTTTCCTGAGCCGGAAACTGGGTACTACCATCGGGGATATCATCATTGCCATCAACGTGATTATCTTTTCAGCCGCCGCTTATTTTCTTTCCATAGAAATTGCGCTATATTCCATGATCACTTATATCGCTGCTTCCCGAACTCTCGATTTTATTATAGAAGGGATAGAAGAGTATATCGGTGTGACCATCATTTCCACCCATCACGAAGAGATCCGGCATATGATTGTGGAAAACCTGGGAAGGGGATTTACGACTTATAGCGGGAAGCGTGGTTTTGGAAAAAGGGGCGAGGCAAAAGAAATTGATATTCTGTATACCGTGGTAACCCGTCTTGAACTGAATAAATTGAATTCGGAGATTGAAAAAATTGATTCGAATTCTTTTGTGGTCATGAGCAGTGTTAAAGATACCAAGGGCGGAATGTTAAAAAAGAGGCCACTCGCCCATTAACAACAAAATTTTTCTCTGAACCCATGGGTAGAAAAGAATATGATGCCATTGTTGTCGGATCCGGACCAAATGGTTTGGCCGCAGCGATTTTACTAAGACAACAGGGGCTTTCTGTTTTACTGATCGAAGGCAAAAAAGAAACCGGCGGTGGGTTGTCATCCCGCGAATGCACACTTCCCGGATTTATTCACGACAGCTGTTCGGCTATTCATCCCCTGGCGGCCGGCTCCCCTTATTTTAGCCGGTTACCGCTGAAAGAACATGGATTACAATTCATATATCCCAGGATCGATGCCGCCCATCCATTTGACGACGGACTGGCAGCCATTTTTAAACGATCCGTAGCGGAAACGGCAGGCGAACTGAGGGATCGGGCTTATGCCACGCTGATGCAACCCATTGTGGAAGACTGGCCGCGGATCGTTTCCGAGGTGCTGGCGCCCCTGCATATTCCGAAACATCCGGAGGCTATGATCCGGTTTGGTTTGCGGGGACTTCGATCAGCGCGGCAAACAGTTAAAAGATTTTCAACAAAAGAATCCCGGGGGCTTTGGGCGGGTGTGTGTGCGCATTCCATGTTATCTTTTAACCAGCACACGGTATCTGCAGTCGCCCTGGTATTGCTGGCCGCGGGGCATACCGGCGGCTGGCCCATTGTTGCCGGTGGTTCCGGTTCCATGGCCAGGGCGCTGACTGCCTATTTTATTTCCATCGGCGGTCGTGTGGAAACCGGATTTTACATCCGTGCGCTGGATCAGCTTCCCACATCGCACGCCGTGTTGCTGGATGTAACGCCCCGGCAATTGCTGACGATTGCGGGATACCGGTTTTCATCATACTATAAACAGCAGCTCGAAAAATACCGGTACGGCATGGGTGTTTTTAAAATCGACTGGGCCCTGGACGGACCCATTCCTTTTACAGCGGACCCGTGCAGGCAGGCCGGTACCGTTCACCTGGGAAATACATTTGAAGAAATTGATGCTGCGGAACAAATGGTATGGAATGGTCAGCATCCGGATCGTCCTTTTGTGATGCTGGCGCAACAAAGTTTATTTGATCAAAGCCGCGCACCCGCCGGTAAACACACGGGTTGGGCCTATTGTCATGTGCCGAATGGTTCCATACTGAATATGAAGGATGCCATTGAACAACAGGTGGAAAGGTTCGCGCCCGGTTTCCGGGAACGCATTCTCGCCACCCATACTACGAATACTGCCCAGATGGAAGCGGAAAATCCAAACTACATCGGCGGGGACATCAACGGCGGAGTGCTTGACCTGAATCAGCTTTTTACGCGGCCGGCCCTTCGTTTCTCTCCCTACAGAACCTCGGCCAAAGGCATTTATATTTGTTCTTCTTCTACGCCGCCTGGTGGCGGGGTGCATGGCATGTGCGGTTATCATGCGGCCAGGCGGGTGTTAAAAGATCTGTTTCATATTCAAAAACCCCGTACCGGGAACTTCTCCTGAAGGGCGTTGTTTTTCAGACCTGATCAGTAAGAAAAAAAAACAGTATATGAAAAAACGGAAACTGCTGACCGCATTTTTGCTTTTATTTTACTTTCATAACGGCCATGCCCAGTTGCCGGATGTACAGAGTGATTACAAAGAACTGTTCAGAGGTCCGGCGGATCCTTCCCAATATGAAAACTGGCTCTCCACCATGAAAAGCTGGAGAACGGCGGAAAAAATGCGGATTCACAATCGGGATACTTTATACCGCAGACCGGCAACCGGCTGGTCACGGAAAATTTTCATATATACCTTAACCATGGCCGCGGACCGGTATTTGTATGATCCGGTCAGCGGAAAATATACCGTCAACCGCTATCTGGATGATGCCCAAAAACGGTTTGGCGGTCTGGACGCGGTACTGATCTGGCCCACTTATCCCAATATCGGTATTGACAACCGCAACCAGTTTGATCTGGTATCGGATATGCCGGGCGGTCTTAATGGCGTGAAAGGCATGGTCCGTGATTTTAGACGGCGTGGTGTTCATGTTTTTTTCCCGATCATGATCTGGGACAAGGGCACCAGAAAACAAAATCTGTCCATGCCCGTCGCGCTGATAAAAGAAATGAAAGAGATCGGTGCCGAAGGATTAAATGGCGACACCATGACCGGCATCACGGAGGATTTTAACCAGACCTGCGACAGCCAGCAATATCCCCTGGTATTTCAACCTGAGTTGAACCTGGCAGATTTAAAAATGATGGAATGGAACGAGATGACCTGGGGCTATTACTGGAACTATGAGAAAATTCCGGGGGTGAGTGTTTATAAATGGTTCGAGCCGGCACACCAGGTGCTCGTAACGAACCGGTGGGCCACGGATAAAACGGATGACCTGCAATACGCTTTTTTCAATGGCATCGGATATACGGCCTGGGAAGATATCTGGGGAATCTGGAACCCCGTTCCGGAAAGATATGCGGCCGCCATCCGGCAAATAGCCGGCATATACCGGCAATTCCCGGAAATCTGGAGCAGTCCGGACTGGCAACCGCATATTCCCTGCATCCAAAAAGGGATCTTTGCATCTGCATTTCCGGATGAGAAGCAAACCCTCTACACGCTGGTGAACAGGGATAGCGCCGACCGGGAAGGAAAGCAGTTGAAACTGCCTTTCCGGGATCACACAAAATACCTGGATCTGTAT